>CAMENQ010000198.1 GCA_945928585.1 uncultured Roseburia sp.
TGGCAGAATATATAATTTTTTGAATATTATTTGTGAAATATAGTATGATAAAATTTTGTCAATAAATATTGTAATCTTTTCTAAAAAGGTTTAGAATAGAATAAATTTGGTATTGATAAATGTGTGAATACATAGGAGGTATTATTATATGTCCAAAGAGATAAAAACAATTGGTGTTTTGACAAGTGGTGGTGACGCACCGGGAATGAACGCTGCAATCCGTGCAGTCGTAAGAAAAGGACTTTCAAATGGCGTAAAGGTCAAAGGTATTAAAAGAGGTTATTTAGGTCTTTTAAATGAAGAAATTATAGATATGGAAGCAAAGGATGTTGCTGATATTATTCAGAAGGGTGGTACAATTCTTGGTACAGCTCGTTGCCTGGAAATGAAGCAGCCGGAAGTACAGGCTCATGCAGCAGATATTTGTAGAAAGCATGGTATTGACGGACTTGTTGTTATCGGTGGAGACGGTTCTTACCGTGGAGCACAGGCTCTTGCAAGAAATGGTATCAACACAATAGGTGTTCCCGGAACAATCGACCTTGATATCGCCTGTACAGAATATACAATCGGTTTTGATACAGCTATTAATACAGCCATGGAAGCTATTGATAAGGTAAGAGATACATCTTCTTCACATGAGAGATGCTCAATTATTGAGGTTATGGGAAGAAATGCAGGATATATAGCACTTTGGACTGGTGTTGCAAACGGTGCAGAGGATATTCTTCTTCCAGAGAAATATGATTATGATGAGCAGGCACTTATTGATAACATAATTGCCAGCAGAAAACGTGGAAAGACTCACCACATCATTGTAAATGCAGAGGGAATCGGTCATTCTACTTCAATGGCTAAGAGAATCGAAGCAGCTACAGGTATTGAGACAAGAGCTACAATTCTTGGTTATTTACAGCGTGGTGGTAACCCGACATGTAAGGATCGTTTCTATGCGTCTATCATGGGTGCTTATTCAGCAGATATCTTATGTGAAGGCAAGTCTAACCGTGTTGTTGCTTATAAGCATGGTGAATTTGTTGATTATGATATCGAAGAGGCACTTAACATGACTAAGACCATTGATGAGTATCAGTTCGACATCTGCAAGAAGCTTTCAAGATAATTAAAAGAACACCAAAATGACAGAAATACGACCTGTGTTGAAATTGTTTTCAGCACAGGTCATTTGAATTTATAGGAAATTGGGGAGAAATAAACAGTGGCTAAACTTTATTTTTATTATGGCGCGATGAACAGTTCTAAAACAGCTAATGCACTAATGACACATTTTAATTATGAAGAGGTAGGTCAGAAAGCATTATTATGTAAGACCGAAGCTGATACGAGGGATGGTGCAAAAATTATACGTTCACGTATAGGACTTGAAATGGAGTGCATTTTATTAAAAGAATTACAGTTGATGACAGAGAAACAGATTCGTGATTATGACTGCATTATTGTAGACGAGGTGCAGTTCGCAACAAGAGAGCAGATAGACTTTTTGTCAGATATAGTAGACTTTATGGACGTGCCGGTGGTGTGTTATGGGCTGCGTGCAGATTTCCGGAATAATCTTTTCCCGGGAAGCGAAAGGCTTATTGCCATAGCTGACAGTATACATGAGGTTAAAACCGTCTGTTGGTGCGGAAGGAAGGCAACCTGTAATGCACGATATAATGAAAAGGGTATTATCCGTGATGGAGAACAGCTTATGCTTGGAGCAAATGACAGCTATGTAGCCTTATGCCGCAAGCATTTTAAACTGGGAATGCTTGGACCAAATATCAAAACACAACAAGAATAGTTACAAGTATATAAATGAAATACAGTAAACACTGGACAAGAAGTCTGGTGTTTTTTTGTTTAATAGGAAATTGCGACAACATAGTGTGCGTAAAGTGCATGCGCCGGCATGCACTTTTTATACAAAAATTTTGTTTATATTTTACAGAAACTTGGTTATTAATTTTACATAACATTGCTATTATTGAATCTGTCGAAAAGAGAGATGCTAAAAGAAAGTAAAATCAGAAAGGACAGATAAGTTTTGGAATCAAAAATTGTGTTACAGGATATTGAAAAAGCATACGGGAAGGATGCACCCGTAATAGAAAATCTGAATCTGGAAATAGAAGATGGAAGTTTTACTGTCTTACTTGGACCTTCAGGATGCGGTAAATCAACCACACTTCGTATGATAGCAGGATTGGAACAGGAAACAGGGGGAGTTCTTAAGATAGACGGCAAAGACATGAAGGAAGTAAAACCGGGGGATAGAGGAATTGCTATGGTTTTTCAAAACTATGCCTTATATCCGACAATGACGGTAAAGGAAAATATTGAGTTCGGACTTAAAAACTGTAAAGTACCGAAGGCAGAGCGAGAAGAGAGAATTAAAGAAGTAAGCATGGCAGTAGGCTTAGAGGAATATTTAAACAGAAAGCCAAGCGCATTATCAGGAGGACAGAGACAGCGAGTAGCACTTGCAAGAGCCATGGTGAAAAAACCGGAAGTGTTCCTGATGGATGAGCCTCTTTCAAACCTTGATGCAAAACTTAGAAGCCAGCTGAGAACAGATTTAATAGAACTTCACCACAAATTAGGCTCTACATTTGTATATGTAACACATGATCAGGTTGAGGCTATGTCCATGGGAACCCACATTGTGTTGATGCATAAGGGAAAAATCATGCAGCAGGGAAGTCCATATAAAATTTATCATGATCCGGATAATGTATTTACAGCACAGTTTATAGGAACACCGCCTATGAACGTCCTGAATCTTAATGACATTTCGCATGAATATTGTCCTTTTGCAGAGGCGGCATATATCGGATTTCGCCCTGAGTATGCAGTTTTACTCGATGAATCAGCTGCAATACCTGAGACAGGACTTACAATACCAGGTGATATTGTTACACATGAAATGCTGGGAACTGAGACACTTTATAAGATTGATACAAAATATGGACGTGTTCAAGTAAAGATTTTTGATGAGGCGACAATTGTAGACGGAAGAGTAAAAATTTTTGTACCTAATGAAAGACTTGTGTACTTTGATGCTGATGAGCAGAGATTAAGATTAGGAGAAGACAAATGGATGCAAAATTAAATGGAAAAAATCTGTTGGAAGTTCCTGTTAGTATAAGAAACACAGCAAAAACAAATAAGAAGACATTTTCTATGGAAGGTGTAGGCAGAAAGGCAATTCCGTATGTGATGATAGCACCTGCCATGATCATAAGCGCAGTATTTATGATTTATCCGATTATCTACATGGTGTATCTGAGCTTTTTTAAATGGAACATGATAGGCGATATGAAATATATCGGACTTGAGAATTATTTATCGTTACTTACTGATTCGGATTTTATCAAAGTATTGTTAAACACATGTCAGTTTACTGTAGGAACTGTAGCTGGATTTATCATATTTGGTCTGCTTCTTGCCCTGTATCTGAATAAAAATACAAAAATCAATCGTTTTTTGCAGTCAGTGGTTTTTACACCGTATGTGGTATCGCTGGTATCTATTGCATTTATCTGGATGTGGATCATGGATGATAATCTGGGGCTTTTAAATTATGTGCTTAATTTTTTTGGTATTGATTCAGTTAAATGGCTGTCAGACCCTAAGATTGCAATGTGGTCGCTGGTACTGGTAAACATTTGGAAGGGAACAGGCTACTATGCATTGATATTCCTTTCAGCGCTGCAAAGTATTCCTTCTTATTTATATGAGGCAGCAGAACTTGACAGGGCAGGACGTATTACAACATTCTTTAAAATTACGTTGCCGATGCTGTCTCCTACTATGTTTTTCCTTGTACTTACGGGAACAATTGCTTCATTTAAGGTATTTGAGACAATTAACATTATGACACTTGGAGGACCGGGAAACGCTACAAATACTCTGGTATATTACATTTACGAGTATGGATTTAAATATTACAAGATAGGATACGCATCTGCTGTTGGTGTTGTACTCATGGTTATCGTAGGACTTCTTACACTTATATATTTTGGAGTTTTACAGAAAAAAGTACATTATCAATAAAAGCAGAAAGGTGAAAAAATATGCAGAAGATTGTAAATAAAACAGCAAGAACAGTGTTTAATATTATTTTATTTCTTATATTTTTTGTTCCATTCTACTGGATGGTGCTGACTTCAGTTAAGACGCTTGGTGAGACACTTGCTTTCCCACCAAAATTCTGGGTCAGCAATCCACAGTGGGAAAATTTCATTACAGCATTTAATGCGATTCCGTTTTTGGATTATCTTAAAAATTCACTGATAGTCACAATAGGAACACTGGTTATCCAGATGGTCACAGTAGTTCCGGCAGCTTATGCCTTTGCAAGATATGATTTTGTTGGAAAAGGCATAAGCTTCGGTCTGATACTAGCAACAATGATGATTCCTGCACAGCTTGTATTCCTTCCTATATTTTTACTTTTAAGTAAATTTGGATTAGTTAATACATACTGGTCACTAATACTTCCGCAGGCAACGAGTGCATTTGGTATTTTCATGTTAAGACAGAATTTCATGCAGGTACCGGAGGAACTGATTGAAGCGGCAAGACTGGATAAGGCAAGTGATTTCAAAATAATATGGAAAATCATGATGCCTATTGCAAGACCGACTATCGTAACTCTTGCAATGCTTACATTTATAGGTACATGGAATGATTATTTCTGGCCTATGGTATTAA
>CAMENQ010000199.1 GCA_945928585.1 uncultured Roseburia sp.
AATAAGATTAAACCTGTTATTGAAACAATAAATGAAATTCCTTTTGAAATTGCGGAAATGGCAAAGCTTAATAAAAATATCATAAATGTAAATGTTATGGCGGCTTCGACTATTATTATTGATGCACTGATAAAATATCAGGAGGTTAATAAGGATGTAAAGTTTCAGATTAATCAGAGCAGCAAGTCTGATATGGCAGATATAACTGTGTTTACACAGCCTTTTTACCAGAAGCAGAATGAATATACATATGTATTTTCAGAGGAGATTTATATGGCAGTGCCGGAAACGTCTGTATATGCAGATAAGGAAAGCATTTCACTTGAGATGATGAAGGACAAAGGATTTATAAGCCTTGCAGGTTCAAAGCCACTAAGACAGATTTGTGACAGGTTTTGTATGCATGCCGGATTTTCGCCTAAGATTATATTTGAAAGTGACAGTCCGGCTGCCGTAAGAAATATAATAGGAGCAAATATGGGAGTAGGCTTCTGGCCTCAGTTTTCATGGGGGAGTATTAATGAAAATACGGTAAAGCTTATACCTATAAGTTCGCCTGTGTGCAGGAGGGACATAATAGTCACTCGAAGTGATGATGATAGTAAAAGTAATTATGAGGAGGTTTGCAGATTTTATAATTATCTGATAGAATATTTTGAGAGCTTAAAGAAAGGAAAAAAAGATGTATAGAGAAACAGCAGAAAAACTTTTAAATACCATAAATCAGTGTACATGTTCCTTTACCACAGTGCAGTACGCCAAGGAAAAGCTTGAGAGTAAAGGCTTTAAGGAACTTAAGTTGAGTGAAATGTCAGACTGGAGTGTGGTAGCAGGAGATAAAATTTACATAAATGTATATGACAGTTCACTATTTGCATTTAGTATAGGAGAAAATGCAGCCGGGACAGTGAAAAACGGAAGTGCATTGAGGCTTGCGGCAGCACATACAGACAGTCCTGCACTTTATATAAAGCCAAATCCTGAAATGACAAATAAATCATATGGAAAGGTAAATGTGGAGGTGTATGGCGGAGCCATTTTAAATACTTGGCTTGACAGACCTCTTTCTGTGGCTGGAAAGCTTGCCCTTAAAAGTAATGATGTATTTTGGCCAGAGACAGTTGTTATAGATATGAAGAAAAGCCTGTTTACCATACCGAATCTGGCAATTCATCTTAACAGGGAAATAAACAAGGGCGTAGAGTTAAACAGACAGAACGATATGACACCCCTCTGCACCATACTTGAAGATAATATAAATCAAAATTCATTTTTTATGGGTTTTCTTGCAGATGAGCTTGATGTTACAAAGGAGGAAATACTCGATTACGAGCTTTATATTTACAACAGTGAACAAGGTTGCATTATGGGACTTAATGATGATATAATATCATCGCCGCGACTTGATAACATAACATCAGTTGAGGCTATATTAAATGGAATTACATCTGATGATAAGGATAATAAAGCAGTTATAAAGGGAGCTGTTTTGTTTGACAATGAAGAGATAGGAAGCAGAAGCAAGCAGGGAGCAGATTCAGAGCTTTTGTCAATTATTATAGAAAGACTTTATTCCTGCCTTGGTTTTAGTAAAGAGGAATATCTTTCGGCTATAGTAAACGGCTTTATGCTTTCTATAGATGTGGCCCACGGACTTCATCCGAATCACAGTGAAAAGGCTGATATAACAAATATAAATATGTTAAATCAGGGTATAGTTTTTAAGAGAGCATGTTCACAGACATATGGCACAGACAGTCAGTCCATAGCCATAGCAGAGCAGATATGCAGACAGTCAGATATACCATATCAGAAGTTTGCCAGCCGTTCCGATGCCACTACGGGAAGTACCCTTGGAAATATAGCAAACAAATATCTTCCAATGCGTACGGTAGATGTGGGGGTGCCGATTCTTGCAATGCACTCAGCAAGAGAAACCATGGGAGTGAAGGATCAGTTGTATATGGAGCAGTTTGTAAAATCATTTTACAATGCATAAGTGCACACTAATGTGTGCAGAAATGAGGAAATGTCAGGTAGGCGGAGCTTGGTATTTAAAAGGTATTGAAATATACATTTTATTATGATAAAATTTTTAAAATATAGCAAAAGAAAGGTAAGGATATAATTATGGCAAATATAAAACCATTTGTCTGTGTAAGACCAAATACACAGGTAGCAGATAAGGTAGCAGCACTTCCATATGATGTATATAACAGAGAGGAAGCATGTGAGGCAGTAAAGGGAAATGATTTATCATTTCTTAGAATAGACAGGGCAGAGACACAGTTTGATGCTTCTGTAGACACATATGATGAAAGAGTATATGAAAAGGCTAAGGAGCTTCTTGACGGTATGATAGCTGACGGTACATTTATTACAGATACAGATGAATGTTACTATATATATGAGCTGACTATGGACGGAAGAACACAGACAGGTCTTGTAGCCTGCGCATCTATTGATGATTATGCAAACAATGTTATAAAGAAGCATGAAAATACAAGAGCAGACAAGGAGGCAGACCGTATTCATCATGTAGATACCTGCGATGCACAGACAGGTCCTATATTCCTTGCGTACAGGGCAAATGAAACAATACGTATGGTTATGAACAGAGTAAAGACAGAAAAGGCACTGTACAGCTTTACATCAGATGACGGTATAAGACATCAGGTATGGAAGATAGGAAATAAAGAGGATATACAGGCAGTTAAGTCAGCTTTTGATAAAATTGACAGCATATATATAGCAGACGGCCATCACAGAGCAGCGTCTGCCGTAAAGGTAGGTTTTAAGAGACGGGAGGAGCATCCTGATTATAAGGGAGATGAGGAGTTTAATTTCTTCCTTTCAGTGCTTTTTGCTGACGAGGAGCTTATGATTATGCCATATAACAGAGTAGTTAAGGATTTAAACGGCCACAGTCCTGTGGAGTTTTTAGACCTTATAGGAAAGAGCTTTATTGTAGAAAAGATGGGGAAGGAGCCTTATGCACCTACAGCCAAAGGCATAGTCGGAATGTACTTAAATGAAGAGTGGTACAGGCTTACGGCTAAGGATGAGATAAAGTCAGATGACCCGGTTGAGGGACTTGATGTATCTCTTTTACAGAATAATCTTTTAGCACCTGTTCTTGGAATAGGCGACCCTAGAGTGGATAAACGAATTGATTTCATAGGAGGTATAAGAGGTCTTAAGGAGCTTGAAAGAAGATGCAGTCTTGATATGACAGTGGCATTTTCTATGTATCCAACTTCTATACAGGAGCTTTTTGCAGTGTCTGATGCAGGGCTTTTGATGCCACCAAAGTCTACATGGTTTGAGCCGAAGCTTAGAAGCGGATTGTTTATACATAAATTATCATAAAAAAGGGTAGTCTGTCGGACTAAGAAAATGTTATTTAGCGACCGGGTGCCCTATAGTATATATTAATTCTAACGCATCGTAGACTGTAAGTGATTTTATTAATATAACATAGCTATGCACTAAGCTGCGGTCAAAACTCGGAACAGGCTAAAAAGAAGCCTGTCCCTCAAACAGTTGACCTACGCTAAGTGCATAGCTATATTATATTGATAAATTACTAACAGTTCCTCCAGCGTTAGAAATAATATATACTATAGGGCACCCGGTCACTAAATAACATTTTCTTAGCCTGACAGATTTATAAAATAGGAGAAAAAGATGGCAGAATATAAAACAAAACAGAGAGAAATGATTCTTGACTATATGATAAAAAATAAGGATATACACGTTACGGCTGATATGATAATAAATTATTTTAAACTTCATGGTACGCCTATAGGTAAAACTACGGTTTACAGAAACCTTGATAAGCTGGTGGCCGATAATGTAGTCAGGAAGTTTACCATCGATGACGGCGTAAGTGCATGTTATCAGTATGCAGCAGACGGCAGCGGGTGTATGGAGCATTATCATTTTAAATGCAGTGAGTGTGGAAATCTGTTTCACGTGCATTGTGATTTTATGAATGAAATAAGTGAGCATGTGTATAAGGAGCATGGATTTGTAATAGACAGCAGTAAGACTGTGTTTTACGGGCTGTGCGAAGAATGCAGAAACAAGGGAAAACGTGGGGAGAAGATAAAAGCAAGATAAAAAAAGTTATAATTCAGTCTTGCAGTGTATCTGTGAATTTTAGATAGGTTTCTATGATGCAGGACAAATTGGGAGATTGTATATTATATGTGTTATCTTCTTATCTACTTTATGCAAGGTAATATTGAAGATAAAATTTAATAAAACTTTAAAATAATATTAATTATATTGACATATTAATTAATGCATTGTATATTTATATTGTCGACAAAATATCACTACTAATTGTATACAATTATCACACGGAGGTTTATTTGAACAAAAAAATTTCTTTTCTTACCACTAATCAGGTTTTTAACCTTTTATCAGAAAATGGTCTTTATGAAAATTATCTCTCCATGACCACTACTGAACAAAATCTGTTTATGGATTTCTGCACAGGCAAAAGTCTTAAGCTGCTTACCTATGACAGCATTTTTAAGCATATCTTTAGTCCAATCTATCACAAGGACAGGCTTGAACATTTTCTTTCATCTGTTCTGGGCTTTAATGTTGAGGTTTTAGAGGTTCTCCCCACTGAAAGCGAACGTCTTGCAGAGG
>CAMENQ010000200.1 GCA_945928585.1 uncultured Roseburia sp.
GCCAAAGGAACTAAAGTTCCTGCCGAGCGGCACTTTTTTGATTAGAAAACGGAGGCTATGATGTACATTTTAAAAACAGAGAAAAGCTTTGATTCTGCACATTTTCTTGCAGGCTATGAGGGCAAGTGCAAGAATATACACGGACACAGGTGGAATGTGGAAATAGAAGTTAAAAGTGAGGAATTGGAAAAAGAAGGACAGCTTCGGGGTATGTGTGTTGATTTTTCTACCCTTAAGGATGAACTTGAGCAGGAGACAGATTTTTTTGACCATGCTCTTATTATTGAAAAGGATTCTCTTATGGCAAAGACCTTAGAAGCACTTTTCGAGGAGGGCTTTAATCTTAAAATAGTAGATTTCAGACCTACGGCAGAAAATTTTGCAAGGTATTTTTATGACAGATTTAAGGAAAGAGGTTATCAGGTAAATAAGGCGACAGTCTATGAGACACCTTCAAATTGTGCCATATATTGTGAATAATACATTGTAAAATATTGTTTTTAAAATATGAAATAATAAATAACATAAAACGAGGGAAAAATGTATAAAGTAGTAGAAAAATTTGTAAGTATAAACGGAGAGGGAAAAAAAGCAGGGCAGCTTGCTGTTTTTATAAGATTTAAGGGCTGTAACTTGAATTGCAGTTATTGCGACACAAGATGGGCAAATGAAAAGGATGCAGATTATACTTTAATGTCGGCGGAAGATATATATAAATACATTAAGGAAACAGGAGTGAAAAACTGTACGCTTACAGGAGGAGAGCCGTTATTACAGGAAAATATAAAGAAACTTTTAGAGCTTCTGGCAAAAGATAAATTTTTAAGAGTGGAAATAGAGACAAACGGAAGTATAGATTTAAGGCCGTTTACAGATATAGAAAACAGACCGTCCTTTACTATGGACTATAAGCAGCCGTCAAGTAATATGGAAAATAATATGTGTCTTTCAAATTTTCATCTGCTTGATAAAAGGGATACGGTAAAATTTGTGTCAGGCAGCAGAAATGATTTGGAAAAGGCAAAGGAAATAATAAAAAAATACAATCTGACAGAAAAGTGCAGCGTATATATAAGCCCTGTTTTTGGCTGTATAGAACCGGCAGAAATGGTTGATTTTCTTATGGAAAACAAAATGAATGACGTAAATATACAGCTTCAGCTTCATAAATTTATCTGGGATAAGGATGCACGTGGAGTATAAGATTAATGGATTTAAGGACAAAGGATATACAGCTTGAAAAAATGGACATAATACTGTCAGAAATAATGGTCTGACGTAATGATTGTAAATGAAATGCAGAAAATTGGAGGAAATCAGACAGATGAGTAAAATAGATAAGGAAGCAGTAAAGCTTCATATAAGAGGATTGCTGGAGGCAATCGGAGAAAACCCTGACAGGGAAGGCTTACGTGAAACTCCTGACAGAGTGGCAAGAATGTATGAGGAAATATTTGAGGGCATACAATATACAAACCATGAGATAGCGCAGATGTTTAATAAAACCTTTGAGGAGGATTTGGAATTATCAGAGTCAGGACAGGATATGGTCATTGTAAGAGATATAGATATTTTCAGTTATTGTGAGCATCATCTGGCGTTAATGTATGATATGAAGGTTACGGTAGCATATGTGCCAAAGGGAAAGGTTATCGGACTTAGCAAGATTGCCCGCATAGCAGATATGGTATCAAAGAGACTGCAGCTTCAGGAACGTATCGGCAGTGATATAGCAGATATTATAACAGAGGTTACAGAGTCCGATGACGTAGCAGTTCTTATAGAGGGCTGCCACAGCTGTATGACTGCAAGAGGAATAAAAAAACCAAATGCAAAAACATACACATCTACACTCAGAGGACGGTTTAAGGACGATATGAATCTTAAGCTTCAGCTTTATAGCAAATAAGGTATATTGCTAAAGCTTAAGATTAATACGTTAATAATTATAGTTATCATAAAATTATGCAAAGGAGACTGACTAAATGAGAGCATTAGTATTATTTAGCGGTGGTGTGGACAGTACCACCTGCCTTGCAATGGCAATAGATAAATATGGAAAGGATAATGTGGTTGCTTTATCCATATCCTATGGACAGAAACATACAAAAGAGATAGAAGCATCAGATAAAATAGCTGAGTACTATGGAGTTGAGCATATCTATCTTGATTTGAAAAAAATATTTGAATATAGTGACTGTTCACTTTTGGCGCATTCAGATAAGGAGATACCAAAGGAGGCATATGCAAAACAGCTTGAAAAAACTGACGGTATGCCGGTAAGCACTTATGTGCCGTTTAGAAACGGATTGTTTTTATCATCTGCCGCAAGCATAGCATTGTCGAGAAAATGTGATGTGATTTACTATGGAGCCCATGCTGATGATGCTGCAGGAAATGCATATCCTGACTGCTCTGAAAGCTTTAATAAGGCTATGGGGGATGCTATTTATATAGGAAGCGGTAATCAGCTTAAAATAGAAGCACCATTTGTAAAAATGTCAAAGGCAGATGTTGTGGCTATAGGTCTTAAGCTTAATGTTCCGTATGAGCTTACTTGGAGCTGTTATGAAGGCGGGGATAAGCCGTGTGGAGTGTGCGGAACATGTATTGACAGGAAGGCGGCATTTGCGGCCAATGGAATTGTGGAAAAAAATTAATTCATTTTTTTTTGGGGGGGGGTCTTGAAGCGTTATCCTTCGGTCTTGCGGTGACAGGAGTGGTATTATGCTCTGCAAACGAGGTAACGCTCCGACGAACTAACTTCTAACGAAGACTAAGACGCTCAGGAAAGCCTATTGAACTCCTTTGGGAGTTCAAGCGCCTAAGTCTTCGTAAGAAGTGGATTTCGTCTCCGCTAAGGGCACCTCTGAATTGTTTGCAGAGCATAATACCACTCCTGTCACCGCAAGACCGAAGGATAACGCTTCAAGACCTTTTTAAATAATATACGTTTTTTTATGATATATTTTAAAAATATGATTTTAAATAAAGAGAATAAAATTAGTTGGAGGAAGAGGAAGAAATGAGTGGTAGAAGTAAAGAGGAAACTGTGGGTATAACACTTCTTGGAAATCAGGGGACGAAGTATGCTGATGATTATGCACCGGAGGTGTTGGAAACTTTTGTGAATAAGCATCAGGAAAACGATTATTTTGTTAAGTTTAATTGTCCGGAATTTACAAGTCTGTGTCCGATTACAGGGCAGCCGGATTTTGCTACAATTACCATATCATATGTGCCGGATGTGCGTATGGTGGAGAGTAAGTCTCTTAAATTATATTTGTTCAGTTTCAGAAATCACGGTGATTTCCATGAGGACTGTGTAAATATAATAATGAAGGACTTAATAAAGCTTATGGAGCCCAAATATATAGAGGTTTGGGGAAAGTTTACTCCTAGAGGGGGTATTTCCATTGACCCTTACTGTAATTATGGAAAGCCGGGCACAAGATGGGAACAGGTTGCTTTTGACAGAATGGCAAATCACGACATGTATCCGGAAAAGGTGGACAATCGCTAAGGTTTATGATAAAATAAATTAACTATTGGTTATAATATGATGGAGGTATGAAAAGTGGCTAAAGTAGCTATTACTACAGACAGCAACAGCGGAATTACACAAAAACAGGGCGAAGAATTAGGGGTGTATGTACTTCCGATGCCATTTATCATAGGCGGGGATACATACTATGAGGATATAAATCTTTCACAGGCGGATTTTTACGAAAAGCTGAAGGGTGATATAGAAATATCTACCACCCAGCCGTCACCTGATGAAGTTATGAATTTGTGGAAAAAACTTTTGGAAGAATATGACAGCATTATCCATATACCTATGTCAAGCGGTCTTTCAGGTTCGTGCCAGACAGCTATGATGCTTTCCCACGAGGATGAATTTGACGGAAAAGTATATGTAGTAGACAATCAGCGTATATCAGTTACCATGCGCCAGTCAGTTATAGATGCAAAAATCATGGCAGACAAAGGCATAGATGTAGAAGAAATATATGACATTCTTATGAGAGATAAATTAGAGGCAAGCATATACATTATGGTAGATACTCTCAAATATCTCAAAAAAGGCGGAAGAGTAACTCCTGCGGCAGCAGCACTTGGCACCATATTAAGGCTTAAGCCGGTTCTACAGATACAGGGAGAAAAATTAGATGCATTTGCAAAAGCAAGAACAGTCACCCAGGCAAAATCCATAATGATAAATGCAGTAAAGAGTGATATAGAAAAACGCTTCGGAGGAGATATGAATAATGTATGGTTTGAAATAGCACATACAGAAAATGAAACTGAAGCAGAAAACTTTAAGGCAGAGATTTTAGAAGCATTTCCGGGTTATCCTGCAGAAGATATAGTGATAAATCCTTTATCCTTAAGTGTATCATGCCACATAGGCCCGGGAGCACTGGCATTTGCCATTACTAAGAAAACTGAATTTTCTAATAATAATTAACAGGTTAATGAAGATGTAGTAATAAGAAAGTGCCGCTGCCGTGCGGCACTTTCTTATTACGTCAATCGCACAAAAGTGCAGATAAGAGGTTAAAATGCTAAAGAATTACATTGTTGTGGATTTGGAGACCACAGGTTTAAGTGCTAAAGAAAACAGAATAATAGAAATAGGCGCCATAAAGGTGTATGACG
>CAMENQ010000201.1 GCA_945928585.1 uncultured Roseburia sp.
GGTATTTTTATTACATAAGGTTATATTAAATGAGGTTATAATTTTTATACGTGTACCATTCCTAACCCCCTACTAAGAAGCTCTAAGCGTTTATAATATATATTCATATATTATAAATACTAAGACCTTCTAAGGCTCCCCCTTCCCCTCTCCAGGGGGGGAGATTGCAATATTTACTTTACTGACTAAGTGTTAGTATTTTACAGCTGAAGGTTGCTGCATGGTAATCAAGGGAACGGAGAAGCTGCGAGCTTTCCGTTCCTGGTTAACTAGCATACAGAAAAAAACAGATATGTCAAGGGTAAAGCTTCGCCGCTCATTCGAGCGCCCTTGACATATCTGTTTTTTTCTTGGCAAACTTTTACGTTTTGGCTATATTATTATAATTCTTGAAGAAAACCTTATCCAACTTATATATGTTTTCTCCTGTTATGATTGTCCATTTATTTGCTTTAGCATATTCTCAGCTTCTTCTCTCGTATAAAATGACGTTTTTCCAATATCATAACAACTAATTAAGTCCGAAAAATAATCATTTACACATAATAAATGAAGATTTCCTTGCAATAAATAAACTTTATTTGTCACTTTTACTTGATATATTTTTTCATTATATACAATGTAAAGAATACTTCCTACATTACATGGCAACCGCAACAGCAAGCCTTGTTCCTCTAAATCCTCATATTTTCCAAGTTTATCAACTACTTTTCCTACATATGTTGGAGAATTAACTCCTTTAACGCCAACATCTTCTACTTCTTCGCAATAAAATCCACCATCTGTAAATTTCTTTGTTAATCTTTCCATTTACTTCACCACCTCTTCTTTATAATTATTATAATTCTTGAAGAAAACCTTATCCAACTTATATATGTTTTCTCCTGTTATGGTTATCTGTGCTGCTATATGCAGATAACGCTGCGTTATATTATAATCGGCATGCCCCATAAGAATACGGAGTATCTCAAGATTTCCTCCTCCGGCAACAAAGCTTGTTGCAAAAGTATGCCTTAATAAATGAGGATGCACATATATTCCGGTATTCTTCTTAATGTTGGTGAACACCTTCGTTATAGCTGCTTTTGAAATTCTTTCTCCTGCGTCAGTGAGAAACACCGGCCCGGATGAGCGACCATCTGTTACAACATCCAATGCATATGATACATGATACGGCAGAGGAACCATTCTTGACTTGTTATATTTGCTATTTCTGATTAAAAGACTGTTTTTCTTTATATCCGATATATCCAATCCTATAACTTCCTTTAATCGAAGACCACAATCAAGCATAAGGTAAAATATAGCTATGTTCCTGCTGCCAAATACCGGATTTGCTGAAAGATAATTGGTTATTATTCCTGCCTGAGAGTCTGTCAAAGGATATACTATTTCAGAATCATCACGCAGCTTCTTAACATTTGCAAAGGATGATTCTATATATCCATTATCTGCAAGCCAATTTGAAAAGACCCTAACTGCTCTAGTATATGTATTGATACTGACGTTTTTAAGTTTTTTCTCTCTAAGCCACTGAATGTAACTTATAAAATGATTCCTGGTTACATCGCTCAAATATATGTCCATTACAAAGGGAATACCATCATTATTTTGAACATAATCAAGAAATTTCTTAAGGTTGTCCTTATAATATTCTATTGTCCGGGGAGCAGCTGAGCAGCTAATCTCATTTATATATAAGTGAATTGCTTCTCTAAGTGTTAAAGGATAATCTTCCATTTTTAAATCTCCTTTCCATTTTTCTCACAGTATTCTGTTCCTAATAAAGCACAATCCTCACAACCATGATAATACATACATTCACTACATTCATAAACAACAGGTATGCCATACTCTCTATATTCATCCTGAAGAGCCTTAGGACAACCTCCATCAATGCAAGTAACTCCTGTATATGAAGGACAACGTATTTCTGACTTTTTATGTAACCCAAATTTTTCATCTTCCATTTTTAAATCTCCCCCTTTTTTAAGTTATCCTGATAATATGGACATACAAGTGTTTTGTCCCAAATACAATTCTCACACCCTTTATATCCACTACATTCAAAACAGGATGACGGTACATCAATATCATATTCAGGATATTCTTCACTAAGAGCTACAGGACATGTTCCATCAGTACAGGCACTTCCTGTAAATGAAGGACAATATTCGTTTTCATTAAAATACACTTTTTCATTATTCATTACAAAATCTCCTCTCTATTC
Source organism: uncultured Roseburia sp. (assembly GCA_945928585.1). Taxonomy (GTDB): domain Bacteria; phylum Bacillota; class Clostridia; order Lachnospirales; family Lachnospiraceae; genus CAG-303. The sequence continues at coordinate 2,231 of CAMENQ010000201.1, forward strand.
AATAAGTTCTCCCGATTCCGAATCTAGCAGCTTATACCGGCGCCGTGTTTTTTCTACAGGTCCGTTTAGCAGCATATTGTTTAACTGAATTATTCTCTTTTGCTTAACCTGTTTCATTGTATGAATATCATTATCGTTAAGCATGAGTAATACATCAGCTGCATCCAATGCAACATCATCCTGGTTGATTCCCTTTGTATATAAGCTGTATGTAATAGTTGCATTAATAATTCGTTTCTTTACAATTTCCTTATTCATTCTTCTTGTATAGTCACGGGTAAGCTTCAGATCCTTTGGTGACTTCTTTACGTCTTCCATTCTGCAGCTCCTGAGTGCCTTCCAGAATGAGCAGTAATCTCTTCTTGATTTATTAATATCTCCTTCCGGAGTTACAAGCCTGAAGGTTGAATGAGTAAGATATTCTGTTATTAAGTATCTGTTATCCAGGTAATCATATATCCTGCGACATTCAGCCTTGTCCTCATTATCCTTTGTGAATTTAAGTTCAAAGGATTTAGACATTTTTCTCATTGTCTGATATTCCACATTTGTTATTAGTGTAATTCTTGGAGTAAGCTTGTCTGCAAGGTTGGATATATATTCATCACTCTTCTCGACTTCTCCTGAAACAATGGCTGCACATTCTTCCCGGTAAATTTCTTTTGATCCATATTCTGCATAAAATTCAAGCCTTGCAACATCCACATACTTCCAACTTCTCTTCAGGAAGGCTTTTTCATACACATAATAATCATAGCGGTTTATAAGTCCGTTAAATAGCCATTCCTTAAAAAACCATGGCTTATAACCCTGCTCCACAACTTCCTTTGATTTGAGGTATATTCTAAGAAAGCATTTATCAGAACGCTTTCCCATTGATATGTAATCATTTTCATATTCTTCATTTGGCTTAAATGCGTATTCATAATGAATTCGCTTATAACGGCTTACCTGCATTTTAACCAGGTTATCTATCCTGAAGAACTTCTCCGGATTTTGTAAATAATTTGAATGCCAGCAGTAATCTATACGATTTTCCTTCACTTCAAATATTTCAAGATTAAACATTCTACAAATTGCTTTTACTGCCTCATAGCTGTATTCAAAAGACTTTGTTGCTCCATACTGCCATAAAAGGTAAGAACGTAGCTGCACAATTATTTCACTGGTTACACTATCCTCTCCGTCAGCTCCATCCGGTACAGTATCAGCTATAAAGATGTCAAATAAATCCGGACATTCTATATTTATGTTGTAAAATCTTGCAAATCTGAACGGGCGAATATTAAGCTGCATATCCAAATCAGGAACAGCAAAAGGTATAACCATGTCAAAATTGCTTCTGTCTATAACTGAATTAAAAAATTGACGAAGTTTAAGACATGACTTGTCTGGAGAATCCTTCCTGAAGTCATTGTTCAGCTTAACCGAATAATAGAAAGTGTCAATGTTATGAAGAAACTTCTTTTCTTTGCGGTCAAACCAATTAACACAGTCTTCTTTATTCAGTTCATTATATATAATTGATTTTGTTATTTCCGTACAAATCAAAGTTCCTTCTCCTTTAAGCTACAAAATTTTATTATTTACTTATGCCTATATCACAGGCCAAGGGAACCCCTGCCCCTTGCCCTGTGATATAGGCTCTTTTAAACTGAGAAAATTTTATAACTATCATAAAATTCACAGTATCTTTTCCTGGCGCCGAAATATTCAACTCCAATTTTCTCTTTGGCTCCATACCAGTATTCAATAGCTACAAATGCGGAACCGCCTAAAAGCAACCCTATTATTTTACCGAACATATTATAATTGTTAAGTTTCCGGTGCTTTACTTCGTATTCAATAAGGCTTCTTATCTGTCTGTCCACAAGTCTGTCAAACTGACTTATCAGGATGATGTTATAACCAAATTTTCTATGCTGCGTAAAGAAGCTTATCCATTTATCCCTTCCTCTGGCATTCCATTCCCTGGCATTAAATATGAGCTGGCACTCATCTATGACCAAAAGACATGATGACTCCTTTATTCTCATATGGTTATCTCTTGGAAAGAAAGCCTTTGCATAGTTCATAAGAAAATCAGGTGTTATCTGATAGTTTTCAAGCTGAATACAGGTTCCCTTTATATTTTTATATATACGCATTCTTTTTTTGATGATTTTTGTTCCTTCATCTGTTGGAATAGTATACTCTTTTTCTACCCACTTAAACTTGAACATATCCATATTTATACCAAAGTTACAGATAACGCAGGAGCTTCTATTAAGTTTATGATAAATATCCCTGGCAACGTGAAGTGATTTTCCGCTGCCGGGAGTTCCGGAATAAAACCATATCATTATTGCACCGCCTTTATCCAACGAAGAACTATTGAATATACATAATATCCAGATACACA
>CAMENQ010000202.1 GCA_945928585.1 uncultured Roseburia sp.
AGTAAACATTAAGATATTACAGTCAGATACAGAGTCTCCTGATTATAAGGCAAAATGTAAAAATGCTGTAGATATCGGCTTGAAATATGTAAATAATGATGCCTGTTATCCTTCGCTTATTGTTGTAGGTATGATGATGGAAGCACTTCTTTCGGGAGAATATGATTTGAATAAAGTGGCACTCCTTATGACACAGACAGGAGGAGGTTGCAGAGCTTCAAATTACATTGGCTTTATAAGAAGAGCCCTTGAAAAGGCAGGATTATCACATATTCCTGTTATATCATTAAGTGTTCAGGGATTTGAAAAAAACAGTGGATTTAAGATTACACCGAAGCTTGTAGTAAAGGCAGTACAGGCGCTTGTATATGGCGACGTATTTATGAGAGTGCTTTATCGTATGCGCCCTTATGAGCTTGAGAAGGGTTCGGCAGATGCTCTCCATGAAAAATGGGTAAAGATTTGCGTTGAAGACCTTTGCAAGCCTGGCTTAGGTATGGGTAAATTTAAGAAAAATCTTAAAAATATTGTAGAAGAATTTGACAATCTTCCGATAGATGAAAATCTTAAGAAGCCAAGAGTAGGTATAGTAGGAGAAATACTTGTAAAATTCCTGCCATCGGCTAATAATTACATTGTAGAACTTCTTGAAAGCGAAGGAGCGGAAGCTGTTATGCCGGATCTTCTTGATTTCTTCTTCTATTGTTTCTATAACAGTAATTTTAAAGCAGAACACTTGGGAGTATCCAAAAAGTCAGCATGGATGTCAAATGCAGGCATAAGTGTTCTTGAAAAGGTAAGAAAGCCATATGTAAAGGCATGTAGGGAAAGCAGACATTTTGATGCTCCGTCACATATCAGCAAACTGGCTGAGATGGCAGAGAATATTGTGTCAAACGGAAACCAGACAGGAGAGGGATGGTTCCTTACAGGAGAAATGCTTGAACTCATTCACAGCGGAGTGCCAAACATTGTATGTGCCCAGCCTTTTGGCTGTCTTCCAAACCATGTGGTAGGAAAGGGCGTTATAAAAGAGCTTCGCCATGAACATCCGGAAGCTAACATTGTTGCGGTGGATTATGATCCAGGAGCAAGTGAAGTTAACCAGCTTAACCGTATTAAGCTGATGCTTGCAACGGCTAATAAAAATCTGATGAATAATAAATAGCAGTATAAAAGAGACTGTGTATATAAAACCTTATAATCTGTAAGTTATAAGGCTTTTGTGTACATAGTCTTTTTTAATAGGAAATTCCTAAAGCAACAGCATAAAATAACGCGACAAAATATATGAAAATGAATTTCTAAAGCCTGTTCTTAAACAAAAATGTATCAATAAAAAAATAAAGGCATATAATTTAAGGAAAGCATTTTAAAGTGTGAGGTAACATGGATAACTATTATGGAAATATATGTTACTGTAGAAGATGTAACGGAGTGGTGCATACTATTAAGAAGGGAGATACATTATATCTTATAAGCAAATATTATAAAGTGCCCATAGGTGAAATAATGGGAGCAAACAGAAATATAAATATATATAATCTTCAAATCGGAGATGAGATATGTATACCTGTGAAACGTCCGGAACCAAGAGAAACGACATTAAGCGACAATATGAACAGTGCAAATCCGGAGATAAGAAATAATATTACAGACAGAATGCCATTTGAAGGGACAGGTGTAACAGATTATATGGCTGATGATGACCGGGAAAGTATGGCAGTAAACAGTGTGGCAGACGAAAATGTAGAAAATGCAGATATTGACGTACAGAGTGCAAGTATGCAGCGTGTATCGGAATTAATTGGGAAAAATGATATAACAGTGGAGGAACTGGCAAAGCTGTTAAAGAAATATATATGATAAATTAATTTGACAAATAGGGAGAATAAATTTATAATGTAAATATGGGTTTTTATGCTTATCTGACAGGTTGAAAGTTATCTTTCAACCTGGTTAAGAAAAGAAAAAGGACAGGCATAGTATAGTTATAAAGATATGAAATGGACAATTAAAATACACTGAAAGGGATATTCTTTATGAACTTTATTAATAAATTAGAGAGAAAATTTGGTAAATATGCTATATCTAATTTTATAATATATGTATTGGCAGCATATGCCATAGGTTACATTGCACAGCTTATAAATTCAGATTTTTATATGATGCTGACATTAAGTCCGGCAGATATATGCAGGGGACAGGTTTGGAGATTGTTCACATGGGTATGTACAGTTCCACAGCAGATGAGTATTTTTCTTATTTTTATGTTTTTGTTTTATTACTGGATAGGAAAAACACTGGAAAGCTATTGGGGAACCTTCAGATATAATCTGTATATGTTTTCAGGATATTTCTTTATGACAGTAGGTGCTATGCTTGTGTATCTTATTTCAGGACTTATTTCCGGATGGGATTCAGCCATAAATATATCTATGAGCACCTATTATATTAATCTGGCATCATTTTTGGCATTTGCCACATTATTTCCTGACGTGCAGGTATACTTTATGATGATTTTACCTATAAAGATAAAGTGGCTTGCCATTGCAGACGGTATATATCTGGTTTATCAGTTATTTGTTTATATAGGATGTCTGTTTAATGCAGATATTCTTTCACTGGCATTAAAAACAGATGCGTATCTGGTGAACACGATTATTATGGGAACATATTCAAGCGGAAGCATTAAAGGCGGTATTTGGTCGTGTATAATTGCACTTGTTATATCTATGCTTAACTTTCTTATTTTCTTTTTTAATACAAGAAATTATAAGAGAGTTTCACCAAAGGAAATACACAGAAAGAGAGTGTATAAGCAGCAGACCATGAGAACAAACGGAATAACAAAACATAAATGTGCCATATGCGGAAGAACAGAAAAAGATGACGAAACACTTGTATTTCGTTTCTGCTCGAAATGTAAGGGAAATTATGAATATTGTCAGGAGCACCTGTTTACCCATGAGCATAAGCAATAACAGACAATAAACCGTGGAAAGGGTAATGTTATATGAATGAGACAAAGGAAAAAAACAAAAATATAAGTTTAACTGATGTTTTAATATTTATTAATTCCATAATAGGAATAAGTGCAGGATTACTTTTTCTGCATTTATTTGTGGTGAAAGAAAGTAAAATATATGGATTTATATTGTTTTTGTTTATTTTAATACCATGTCTGATTAATATTGCATATACCCATAAACAGAATGCCAGTCTCAAAAAATCTCTCAGAAAAAATGAAGAAACCAATGAGAAATTGAAAATAATCGGAGATTCAAAGGATGCTTTTCTTTCAAATGTTTCACATGAAATAAGAACTCCTATAAATGCAGTTTTAGGTCTTGATGAAATGATACTTGTTGAAAGCCATGAAAAAAACATTATAGAGTATGCAGAAGGTATAAGGGATGCAGGAAAAACAGTACTTGGGCTAATTAATGATTTACTTGACGTATCAAAGATAGAAAACGGAAAAATGGAGCTTGTTCCACAGGATTATTATTTAGGTTCTATGGTGAATGAACTCCTTAATATGATAGAAATCAAGGCTAAGGGAAAAGGGCTTAAGTTTGAGACTGACATTAATGAAGACATACCATCATATCTTAACGGTGATGATTTAAGAATAAAACAAATTATATTAAATATACTGACGAATGCGGTTAAATATACAAACAAAGGCTCAGTTACAATGAAATTTGACTATGAGAAGATTGATGACGGCAGTATTCTGCTTAGTGTTAAGGTCTCTGATACAGGTATAGGTATGAAACCTGAAGAAATAAAAAAACTGTCAGAGCCGTTTAAAAGACTGGATGAACAGAAAAACAGGAATGTCGAGGGAACTGGGCTAGGTATGAGTATAGTAGTCCAGCTGTTAAATCAAATGGATAGCTGCCTGGAGATTGAAAGTATATATGGTAAGGGCTCAGTATTCTCATTTAAGATTAAACAGACAGTAGTAAAGTGGGATAAAATAGGAAAGTTTGAAGGAAGATATCATAGTGAAAATGAAAATGAAAAAACGGAAGATGTTAAGATATATGCACCGTCTGCTAAAATATTAGTGGTTGATGATACAGAGATAAATCTTAAGGTAGTAAAAGGACAGCTTAAAAATACAGGTATGCAGGTAGATACGGCAACAAGCGGTTCGGAATGTCTTGATATGGTGAAAAAGAAAAAGTATCATATTATTTTTCTTGACCATAAGATGCCGGGGATGGATGGCATCGTTACATTACATAATATGCAGAACATGGATACATTAAACAATGATACACCTGTTATAGCACTTACGGCAAATGTAGGCTTTGGTGCAAAAGAAAGCTATTTGAAGGAAGGCTTTTCTGAATTTCTGGCAAAGCCGGTAAGTGAAATAAATTTAAAGAAAATATTGTTAAAATACCTTCCAAGTGATATACTTATGGAGGAAGAAGCGGGAGAAAATATATCAGAACAAATAGAAGAAGAGGAAATACCTGAAAATCATATTATGGTGAGACATTTAAATATGGATGCAGGTATAGAAGCCTGCGGATGTAAGGATTTATATAAGGAGGTTGCTCTTGAGTTTGCAGAAACAGCAGAAGACT
>CAMENQ010000203.1 GCA_945928585.1 uncultured Roseburia sp.
TTAAACTTTAAAGCAATCAGGTCTATATAGGACAGAGATATGAAAAATACATATTTCTGTCCATTTTTATGTTCCATACCGGTGCTGAAACCTCAATTTGATGCAATATATAATCTTGATTATTATATATAATATTTATCAAGAACCTCCTTTATCTTTTCTCCCATCTCCCTGAGTATTTTCCTCTCCGTATCATCAGTTTCTTCAAATATATGACTAATATATTCTCTTGATATTGCCTCCTTATTATGAAGCGACTCTTCAAAAATATAATCCACCGTAACATCAAGCTCATCTGCGATTTCCATATATGATGCCATTGACACAATACCATTGTTGCTTTCAATATTTCTATATGTACCCTCTTTCATTCCCGAACGTTTTAACATTCTTTTAGACATTGTTTTACGGTCAATATTCTTCTCTTCCCTAAGTTTTGTAATATTTCTGCCTACAGCTCCATAATCAATTTTCTCAGCAACCATATGCTCATCACTATCGTTCTCTGCTTTATATTCTTTAAGCTTTTCCTTTATTTTTTCTAATATTTTAAGAAGCAGCAGCGTACGTGAGGTTTTTAAATCTCCAAGCCATTTTTCATCATTTTCTATATTGTTTTTTGCATTGTAATTTTTATCTACTATCTGACTTAGAGGAACATTTAAACTATTAGCCATATTTATAAGTGTTTTCGCTCTGGGATTTGATTTTTTTCTTTCTATATTACTAACCTGAACCTCTGAAAACTCAAAATTATCAACCAGATTTCTTTGTGTTAAGCTTTTTTCTTTTCTGATTTCCTTAAGATTTGCTGCTATCTCGCCTTTATCCATAAGTAAAGCGCACTCCTTTTTCTTTAATTTTAACTCAGGAAGTACGCTTCTTTACATAAAATTCCACAGGTATTTGCACCCGTTGTTTTATTTATTCACTTTTTGTGCTTTACTGGTATATTTGTATGTATAACAGTTCAGTCCTGCCGTATACCTGTGGATTTATGAAGCACTTCTAAGGTGCAGGGCAGTGGATGGGGTATATATATTATGTGGGTAAGCATTGAGGAGGATGTTAGAAATTTATTAATAGGATACTGCTATCTTATTAGCAGAGGTCGTCTGTCTGAGGAAATGGCTGAGACTTCAGCCATTTCCGAGTTACGACCGCCGCTTATAAGATAGCAGTATCGTATTAATAAAATTTCTTACATTCTCCGAAGCTTACCCACATAAAATATATACACCTATCCACTGTCCTGCACCTTAGAAGTGCTTCACAAATCCACAGGTATACGGCAGGACTGAACCGCTACTCTCAAATAATCTATACCATTATCTTTTCTACGATAGGTGACAGCCAATCCTTGTCCATGTTTTCTATTTTTCCTTCATCACATGCCCTTGCAAAGGAGGTATCCATCGGCAGCTTTGCAATAGTTTCTATGCCATGTCTTGCGGCAACTTCATTTACCCTGCTCTCTCCAAATATATAATGCTCCTTACCGCAGTCAGGACATTTAAAGTAGCTCATATTTTCTACTATGCCTAGTACAGGAACTCCCATCATGGCTGCCATATTTACTGCTTTTTCCACAATCATATTTACCAGATCCTGCGGAGATGTAACGATAATAATGCCTGCTACAGGTAATGACTGAAATACGGTAAGGGGTACATCGCCTGTTCCCGGAGGCATATCAACAAACATATAGTCAACATCACCCCAGATAACGTCTGTCCAGAACTGTTTTACCGTGCCGGCTATAATAGGGCCTCTCCACACAACAGGGTCTGTTTCATTAAGCATTAAAAGATTAAGTGACATTATCTTTACTCCACCTGCTGAAACAGAAGGCAGAATACTTTCTTCTTCTATCTTTGCATTGTCCTTTATTCCGAAGGCTTTAGGAATAGAAGGTCCTGTAATGTCTGCATCAAGTATGGCTGTGGAAGCTCCTTTTCTTGATGTTTCTGCTGCAAGAAGTGAAGTTACAAGTGATTTTCCTACTCCACCCTTTCCGCTGACTATTCCTATAACTTTTTTTATATTGCTGTCCTTATTCATTGGTTCAAGAAAGCTGTTTGGCTCTTTTCTGCTGTCGCAGTCCTTTGCACATGACGAACAGTTTGAATTACAATTTTCACTCATGGGTTGTCCTCCTGATTTTTTATATTAGCATAGGTTAGTATACCACTATTTTGGGTTTTGTACAAATAATAATAAGTGTTTTGACCAACAATATCAACAGTGTTGTTATTAAACTTATTGCCGAACCAATTATAGCTGCTATAATAGTTTCCGTCATACCGAAAAACCTCCGTTTCTATTCAACTTTTCTACTTCCGCCTTAACACTCGCACTCTTTCCAGAGAATGCAATACCATACTGTAAAATCTCCTTCACGCCCTGTGCACTCATTTCCACATGATACTGCCTATCGTTTATCTGTTTTAGCGCAGTTACCGCAAGTTCATCCAGTTGTTCCTCATTGCAGTCCTTTCCTGCCTTCAGTTCAATCAAGATACCCGGCAACTTTTTATTCAGTGGTAACATTTGAATATCAAAACGGCCATTTCCTGCTTCACGATTCGACGTAATATGATACTGATTATCCAACATTGCGAGGAGACCTAAAATCAGGCCATGATAAAACGTCTCATTTGCCGCATCATGGAAACTGATGGTTTGTAACAAAAATGTTTCCAGTTTATTCTGTAGCTTTGGAATATCCATCGTATAAATTGCTTCCTGAATAGCAGTCGCTACTGCAGGCGGAATCATATTTTCAAACTTAGACAGAATCTCTTTGCTGTACACATAAGAGATCTCTTTATTCGGAAGTGCAACCTCACACATATAATCACCACCAAAAGGCTGGTCGTTGGTTACCGCCTTCAAATATCCGGTTACAAGTAAAAAGCTATAGATAGACGACGGATTATTCTGAAGTTGCGGATAAATTACTCCCGTATCAATATGTGTAACAAAAGACTTTCCTTGCATCAAGGATTCCAGTTTTTCATATGTTTCTATCGTTGCATTACTTAGAACTTCAATAATGATATCATTACTTCCGGTAGACTGCCAAAAAGCACGAGGAATACACTCGTTATTAAAGTATCCGATTACAGACCATGGATTAAATATCTCAGTCTTACCAAAACGATATCCGTCATACCACTCACAGAGTTCCTCATATTTCTCCGGTGCTCCGTAGTACTCTGCCATCTCCTTTACTTCTTCCGAAGTAAAACCAAAATACTCACTGTATCGGTTGTCTAAAACAGAATTCACCTTTATATTATTAAGCCCGCTAAAAATACTTTCCTTTGCAACACGCAAAATTCCGGTCAAAAATCCGTAAGACAAATGTGGATTATCCTTTAAGCCACCGGAAAACAATGTTCTCATAAAATCAATTACTTTATCGTAATATCCACGAACATGTCCCTGTTGAATAGGCGTATCGTATTCATCAATAATAATCATCGGAGCTACTCCATAATGTATATGAAGCAATCTGGAGAGATTCAAGAATGCACATGCCACATCATTTTCGTTAGCCTCACCGCTTAACATACTTGTAAGATATTGCTTTTCGTAGGCACTTATCTTATCACTGGCTAATAACTCACTATGTCTCTCAAACTCATTTCTTAATATCTTATAAATAAGATCATATGCATTTTCCCAATCTTCGCATTTTACATCCTTGAAGGTCACATAAATGACCGGATACTTTCCCTGGTACTCTTGATATTCTTTACCACATTCCCAGATTTTCTTATCGCGGAAATAAACAGAGGTATCTTCCTCTGACCTTTCAAAGAACACACGTAGCATATCCATATTTAATGTCTTACCAAAACGGCGTGGACGAGTAAATAAAGAAACCTGCGGGCGCTCATCAATAAAGTCTCGAATCAACAAAGTCTTATCCACATAATAATATTCGCAGGAAGCCTTGCGGTAATCAGAGATTCCAATTGGTAAGGGCAGCTTCTTATTACCCTTGGACACATTTTTTTCTCAGAAAGTGAAATGCTTCTTTCTCCCTTCAGACGCTTATCTGCAGGCTTAACTGCATCAGCAGGGATAATCCACCTTTTATTCTCTTTATACGCACCGGAAATTCTTCCTTCTTTGCAGAGTACATTAATTCTACGTTCTGAAATATTCCACTTTTCAGATGCTTCTTTTGTTGTTATAAACTTTGCCATAGAACCTCCGAATAATTTTTTATGTATATTATAACCGTTATTCCGAATAAAATCAATATATTGTTCGGAATAACGCAATGTTTTATTCCGAATAATACTATGTATCGTTCGGAACAGATAAATATAGCTTGCAGTATATATTTTCACTTCTGAATATATCTTCTTTGTTTATGACATGTACTCAAGCATGCGCCACTTGAATATGGGATATCAATTCATTGTATTTTTCATCATATCACCACGATAAACAGCGGAACACAGTTCATTTACCACCGATAATACATCTTCACTTGCATTTGGCTATACACTTTTTATCATTCCATCAATTTGGTTATGTATTTCATTGAGGTTATCGGAAAGATTCTGTTCATCTTCTTCGTCAA
>CAMENQ010000204.1 GCA_945928585.1 uncultured Roseburia sp.
CTGATGACCTTTTTTATTATTCAACCCACTCTATTATGAAGCGTGGCGGTCATTATTTTGTATCTGACTATGGTATGCAGGTCAATATATTAAACCGATACGGAATAAAAAACTTTGCAGTTGCCGGCAAGGATTACCGCTTTGTAAATGGTGACAGCACGGACTTTCGTTATATAAATATAGATATAATCAATCACTATAATGGTGTTTCAAGGGAAATTTCAAAAGGATTATACCAATATACTGCCAAAATACATATAAATGGTGATTTCATTATAGGCCGCTATGATAATGAGGCTGACGCAGGTATTGCTTATAACAAAGCTGTAGATTTTCTCTGGTCTAAAGGCGTCACAATAGATTATCACAAGAATTATATAGACGGTTTAAACAGTGATGAATATAAAAAACGGTATGAGAATATAACAATATCAAAAAAGCTCAGGGATTATAATCCCTGAGCATCAAACCACCTTATCAAAGCATCTGCCATTATTTCAGCCAATTCATCTGTTTTAGTTCTAAATACATAATTATCATCAGAATTTGACATAAATCCCATTTCCATAAGAATACTTGGCCCTTTACAATGGCTGTTTATGTAAAGATCCTCTTGTGGCGAAGTTTGAGAACCAAATTTAACGCCTCTGTCATTAATATATCCTGTGGAATTTAATGCCTCCTGTATTTTCTTGGCTGCATCTGTGGAATCAGCCGGCATAGAACTGTGTACCCATGTTTCAAAGCCTTTTATGCTTTCATCCTGCTTGTACTCGTTTCTGTGAATGGATACCATCAAATCAGCTTTTACGTCATTTGCCAGATTAATCCGTTCCTCAAGCGGCACATGGCTGTCATCTGTTCTTGTCATATAGACGGTTATATTTCTTTTTTCCAATGCCTTTTGAAGTGCCAGAGCCATTTTTAAAGCGTCATCTTTTTCATAGCCGGTGCCATCTCCCTCAGCACCGCCATCCTTACCGCCGTGTCCTGCATCTATACATATTATACGCATTCCATCATCCTTGTGATTAGCTGCATTATTTACAGGATGACTGTTTTCCTCAGGCTCATTATTATTTGTTACTGAAGTGTTTTGGGTTGCATTCTCTGATTCCTTTTCAGAAACCGGCTTATCAGTATCTGTATTTCCTGTTTCAAGTCCGGCTCTGTGCATTTTTACGCCTATTATCGTTCCAATCAATATAATAATAATTATTATTCCGCCAAAAATAAAGCGGTTTAACATAACCTGTTTATATCTTCGCCGATATCCCGCACTTCTCTTTTGAGCCGAACCTCTTCTCCTTTTGTCCCTCATTACATTCTCCCTTCGTATATTAGCTTTTAATTATTTGGCATTTATGTAATTAATAAGTCCTTCTGATTTTATAATCTTCTGCATAAATTCAGGGAACGCCTGACCCTTAAACTCTGTTCCCTTAGTTTTATTATAAATCATACCGCTGTCAAAATCTACCTCTACCTCATCTCCTGCCTCTATGCCCTTTGCTGCCTCAGGACACTCTATAATAGGAAGACCGATATTGATGGCATTTCTGTAAAAAATACGTGCAAATGTCTCTGCTATAACGCAGCTTACACCTGCCGCTTTAATGGATATAGGAGCATGCTCTCTTGACGAACCGCATCCAAAATTCTTCTCCGCTACTATAATATCACCTTTTTTTACATTTTTTACAAACTCTGTGTCAATATCCTCCATACAATGCTTTGCTAACTCTGACGGATCAGGCGCATTTAAGTAACGTGCAGGAATAATAACATCTGTATCTACATTGTCGCCATATTTAAATACTTTTCCAAATGCTTTCATTTTTTTACCAAACCTTTCTATATATATACAATTCTGACCGCTAAAAAATCTCATTTTTTACATTTTTTTTTGCAAAAAATGATTTGACGTTTTTTCAAAACAGCGTAGACTATAATCCAAGCTCCTCCGGTCCTGATATCTTTCCTGTAATTGCACTTGCAGCTGCCACTGCAGGACTTGCAAGATATACCTCTGACTCCGGATGACCCATTCTTCCTACAAAGTTTCTGTTTGTAGTAGCTACTGCTCTTTCTCCCTTTGCTAGGATACCCATATGACCTCCAAGGCAAGGACCACAGGTAGGTGTGCTGACTGCTGCTCCCGCCTTAATGAAGGTGGTAACAAGTCCCTCCTCTATTGCCTGAAGATAAATCTTCTGTGTAGCAGGAATAACTATAACACGTACTCCTTCTGCCACATGCTTTCCTTCCATAATCTTTGCTGCTATTCTTAAATCCTCTATTCTTCCGTTTGTACATGAACCAATCACAACCTGGTCAATTTTCACATCACCCACATTGTCAATAGTTTTTGTATTTTCAGGAAGGTGAGGAAATGCTACTGTAGGCTTAAGTGTGCTTAAATCTATAGTATATGTCTCATCATATACGGCATCCTCATCTGCCTCATATATTTTATAATCTCTTGATGAATGTTCCTTCATATATGCTATAGTAAGATCATCTACAGGGAAAATTCCATTCTTTCCGCCTGCCTCTATTGCCATATTTGTCATGGCAAATCTGTCATCCATGGAAAGGTACTGTATTCCGTCTCCGACAAATTCCATAGATTTATATAATGCTCCGTCTACTCCTATCATACCAATAATATGAAGAATGATATCCTTTCCGCTTACCCACTTTGCAGGCTTTCCCGTAAGTACAAACTTAAGTGCTGAAGGTACCTTAAACCATGCCTGACCTGTAGCCATACCTGCCGCCATATCCGTAGAGCCTACACCTGTAGAAAATGCTCCTAACGCACCGTATGTACATGTATGTGAATCTGCACCAATTACTACATCTCCTGCTACTACCAGTCCTTTTTCAGGAAGAAGTGCATGCTCGATACCTACCTCTCCTGTCTCAAAAAAGTTTGTAATATTGTTTTCCTTTGAAAACTCCTTTGCACACTTGCAAAGCTCTGCTGACTTTATATCTTTATTCGGAGTGAAATGGTCAAGGACGATTGCTATTTTATCCTTATCGAACACGCCATCCACCTTCATTTTCTTCATTTCACCTATAGCTACAGGTGCCGTAACATCATTTCCTAAAACAAGGTCAAGATTAGCTTCTATAAGCTGTCCTGCTTCAACGCTTTCCAGTCCGCAATGAGCCGCTAAAATTTTCTGTGTCATAGTCATTCCCATGTCAATTTCCTCCTTCAAACAGTGTCAACGACACTATATATACATCTAAATCATATAAAAGTGTATCATACAAAAAAAGATAATGCAATTGATATTTATTATCATTCTTTTATAGATAAATCAGTACAAAATGTTAATAAACCTTCATCATTTTTTACATTAAGAAGGCATATGGTTTTTGTTCCATATGCCCTGTATTATTTTTAATTTATTATTTCGCTCCATTCTTTGATTTCATATTCGCCGTCAGATATATCATCTTTTTCAATATAATCGATTACACCATAAGCACCTAACGGAAGTCCAAATGGATTATCTTCCATACTTTCTCCTATAACCCGTATAAATAAATAGATATTTTTTTCATCTGTCCCAGCTATAAAATTAATTTCTGTTCCTCTGTCTGTTTCTTTTATCTCCTGCATTATATCTGTTAAATGCTCTCCGTTCCAATTCCATATACCAAAGCAGGTTTCTCCTAAATCTCCCGTTCCGTAAAACAAATAAATATAATCATCATCATAAATCATATGAACACTTTTATTGTCCAGCTGAAATAATACACTTTTTTCTTTTGTTTCAGTATTATAAACATACATTTTAGAGCCTGTACCTGTTTCATCATTCTGTACGTAATATATATTATTGCCTCTCACGGCAGATCCTGCTATGTGATTTCCAAATTCTTTAAACCATTCAAGTTTCCCACTTTCTGTATTGTATCTGTATAATTGTCCTCCATTTTCAACAGAATTTGGCGTGGTTATGTATATATATGAGCCTGCACCATACCAACTATGATCCTGTATAGAACCTACCGGTAAAGCCATAATACACTCGGCCTCACTTTCTCCATCTATTGCTTTTCTATACAGACAATTACTATTATTAATATAAAAAGTATCCTCTGTCATACCCGATGACAGACAATAGGAATAATATATATATCCTCTATGTATAAACCATTCAATGGTTGTCATTTCTTCCTGCCCTTTTTTTGTATAAAGCTGCAATACGTTTTCCCGTACTGTTCCATCTGAAGCTATTTTTACAAGACTCGAATGAAGCATATCTACCACATATAAATCACCATTATAATACTGAATTCCGCTTGCTGAAAATCCAAACATACCATTACATATTTCAGTATTAATATGCTCACAATCAGGCTTGCTGCACAGCAATCCGCTTCTACCGTTATTTTTATCAAAATACACCATCCAATCACTCATAAAACTGGCATATAAAACATCTCCGGTATCCGTAGTACAATTTGACACTATGAAGTTTGTTTTCATATCCGTGTTTCTGTTATATGACTGTTCTTCTGTTACCGGTTGAAACTTTTCCATATCACTTACTA
>CAMENQ010000205.1 GCA_945928585.1 uncultured Roseburia sp.
AGATGATTATTTATTACTAAAAAACAAGATAGAATTATGTTTAAATAATTTTAGATTAAGTTATCGAATTTTATCTAGATTACCAATCATGCCTATCTTGCTAACGGTTGCGTTTATATGGATTTGTGTGTACACAAGTATAAAAAATATTATTTTTCCTAAGGCAATACAATCGGCGATAATTGGTATATGGATAGGGGGAAGTTTTATCATTGGAGTATTTCCGGTTTTTACAAGGATCAAAAGAAATATATTTCCATGTATAGAATTTATAATAGGACAGAATGCAATTGTTGAGGAGAGGAACGCAGATAAAAGGAATTTTATAGTAGGAACAGTTATTATTGGAACGATTTTAGGTATTGTTGGAAATTATATAAGCGAATTCCTTTTTTAGTGTGTTAGTAGTAAGCTTTTCCATTTTACTACAAATTTTACTACTAACAGGTAGTAACAACTTGCTCCATCTTGCCGTGTTTTGCCAAGATGACAGATTAAGAACATATTTCACAAAACTCCCGAAATCCTTCGCAAAACAGGGCGTTTCGGGGCAAAACAAGAAGATTTATAACAATGATAAAAGTATTTTTCATCTGCCACGGCACTGAACCGATAGTTTAATATCTAAACTATCTATATTTGACAATATAATTTAATTCCCGTATAATCATTAAAGGCTAATCATTAGCAGGCTAACATAATTTAGACACTACAGAAAGGAAATACAAATATGGGAAAAATGCTTAAACGGCTGGGAGCCGGCATAAGAGAGTACAAAGTACCGTCTATACTTGCACCGGTATATGTTACTCTTGAAGTGGTTATGGAGGTTATTATTCCTCTGCTGATGGCAAAGATGATAGACGAAGGCATCAATAAGGGAGATATGAAGTATATTATCATAATCGGCATTATTCTTTTAGTTTCATCACTTGCTTCACTGTTTTTTGGCGTAATGGCAGGAAATAAAGCAGCGGAAGCATCGGCAGGATTTGCAAAAAATCTTCGTAAGGATATGTACTATAATGTACAGAATTATTCATTTTCAAATATAGATAAGTTTTCTACGGCAAGTATAGTCACAAGACTGACAACGGATGTTACAAATGTTCAAAACGCATATCAGATGATTATCCGTATGGCAGTAAGAGCACCGATTATGATGATAGTGTGCTTTTGTGTATCAATCAGTATAAATGCAAAGCTTGCGCTTATATTTGCAGGAGTTATACCATTGCTTGCCATAGGGCTTGCATTTATATCTTTTAAGGTTCATCCTGTGTTTAAGAGAGTTTTTAAGACATATGATAAGCTTAATAATGTAGTGCAGGAAAATCTTAGGGGTATAAGAGTAGTAAAATCTTTTGTAAGAGAAGATTATGAAATAAACAAATTTGAAAATATCTCACAAAGTATATATAAGGATTTTTCGTGGGCAGAAAAAACACTTGCATTTAATATGCCTCTTATGCAGTTTTCTATGTATGCATGTATGCTGCTTATATCATGGTTTGGAGCAAAGCTTATAGTTGCAGGCGGAAATGATGCAGCCCTGGGACTTAGTACAGGAGAACTTGTAAGCTTTATACAGTATTCTATGATGATACTTATGTCTCTTATGATTGTGTCTATGATATTTGTTATGGTTATTATGTCAAGGGCATCTGCAGAAAGAATAGTAGAGATTCTCGAGGAAAAAAGTGATATTAAAAACCCTGAAAATCCTGTATATGATGTAAAGGACGGAAGTATAACCTTTGAAAACGTAAATTTTGCCTATAGAAGTGATGCAGATAAGCTGTGTTTAAACAATATTAACATAGATATAGCATCAGGAGAAACTGTAGGTATAATAGGCGGAACGGGTTCATCAAAAACCACACTTGTAAGTCTTATTCCGAGATTATATGATGTTACGGAGGGCTCTGTAAAAATCGGAGGAAAAGATGTAAGAGAATACGATATTGAAGCTTTGAGAGAGCAGGTATCGGTTGTTCTTCAAAAAAATGAACTGTTTTCCGGAACAATTTTTGAAAATTTAAGATGGGGAAACGAGAATGCCACTGATGAGGAGTGTATAGCCATGGCAAAGCTTGCACAGGCAGATGACTTTATACAGAAATTTCCTGACAAGTATAATACATATATAGAGCAGGGCGGTACAAATGTATCGGGAGGCCAGAAACAGAGAATCTGTATTGCAAGGGCACTTTTGAAAAAGCCTAAGATACTTATTTTAGATGATTCTACAAGTGCTGTTGACACAAAGACGGATTCGCTTATAAGAAAAGCTTTCAGGGAGGAAATTCCTGATACCACAAAAATAATTATTGCACAGAGAATTTCGTCAGTGCAGGATGCAGATAAAATAATAGTTATGGATGATGGAAAAATCAGTGCGGTTGGAAATCACCAGGAGCTTCTTGCAGGCAGCAGCATTTACAGGGAAGTTTATGAATCACAGATGAAGGGAGGCAGCGATAATGAATAAGGATAGATTAAAGGATATACCGAAAGACATGCTTAAAGATATGCCGAAAGACATGCAAAATGATATGCCAGATATGATGAAAAAGGGAAAACCCGGTTTAAAAAGCATTGATATGGCAACTGTAAAAAGACTTATGAGCTATCTTGGAAAGCACAAGGGAAAGCTTATACTTGTTATAGTATGTATTGCGTTAAGTGCTCTTGCATCAGCAGGTTCGTCATTGTTTCTGGGAAAGCTTATTGATAATTATATTGCACCTCTTCTTCTTATGAAGGTACCGGATTATTCAGACCTTATAAGAGCAATAGTATTTATGGCGGTTATATACGGAGTTGGAGTAGTGTCGGGACTTTTATATAACAGACTTATGGCGGTCATATCACAAAGTGTGTTAAAGGAAATAAGAGATGAAATGTTTGAACATATGCAGACACTTCCAATCAGCTATTTTGATACACATACCCATGGTGATGTAATGAGCCATTATACAAACGATACTGATACCTTAAGGCAGATGATTTCACAGAGTGTACCGCAGGTAATATCATCTGTTGTAACAATAATATCAGTGCTTATAATGATGCTTGTTTTAAGTATTCCGTTAACAATATTTGTTGTTATTGCCGTATTGCTTATAATGCAGGTGACAGGAAAGGTTACGGGAAAAAGTGGAAGATATTTTATCAGGCAGCAGGAGGCTATTGGCAATCTGAATGGTTATATTGAGGAAATGATAAACGGACAGAAAGTTGTAAAGGTATTTTGCCACGAGGAAGAGGCTAAGGCTGAATTTGATAAAAGAAATGAAGAACTGTGTGTGAATGCTGCGGCTGCAAACAAATATGCAAATATCTTAGGCCCTATTACAAACAATCTTGGTTATATACTTTATGTGCTTATAGCCATAGTGGGAGGAGCATTGGGTATTTACGGAGTGACAAATATAGGGCTTACTGGAGTTGGAGTGGTTACACTTGGAACGATAGCATCATTTTTACAGCTTTCGAGAAACTTTATGCAGCCGTTAGGGCAGGTTTCGCAGCAGCTTAGTTCTGTAGTTATGGCGCTTGCAGGAGCAGGAGGTATTTTTAAACTGATAGATGAGAAGCCTGAGGCAGATGATGGCTTTGTTACTTTGGTAAATGTTGAAAATGTAAATGGAGAGCTTAAGGAGACAGATAAAAGAACGCATCTTTGGGCATGGAAATATCCAAGGGAGGATGGCACTGTTACCTATACAGAGTTAAAGGGACAGGTAGTGCTTGATGATGTAGACTTTGGTTATATACCTGAAAAAATAGTGCTTCATGATATTGACGTATATGCAGAGCCGGGACAAAAGGTAGCATTCGTAGGTGCTACAGGAGCAGGAAAAACTACCATTACAAATCTTATAAACAGATTTTATGACATTGCAGACGGAAAGATAAGATATGACGGTATAAACATAAACAAAATCAGGAAATCTGATTTAAGGCGCTCTCTTGGTGTAGTTCTGCAGGATGTAAATCTGTTTACAGGTACGGTTATGGAAAATATAAGATACGGAAGACTGAATGCTACAGATGAGGAATGTATAGAAGCTGCAAAGCTTGCAAATGCGGACAGTTTCATACGAATGCTGCCTGACGGTTACAATACGGTGCTTAAGGGAGACGGAAGCGGTTTGTCACAGGGACAGAGACAGCTTATATCCATAGCAAGGGCAGCAGTGGCAGACCCACCGGTTATGATTCTTGATGAAGCCACGTCTTCTATAGATACAAGAACAGAGGCTATCGTCCAGAAGGGTATGGATGCCCTTATGAAGGGAAGAACAGTATTTGTTATAGCTCACAGGCTTTCTACCGTTAAAAATTCGGATGTTATTATGGTTTTGGAGCAGGGACGGATAATAGAGAGGGGCAGCCATGAAAGGCTTATAGAAAAGAGAGGGAAGTATTACCAGCTGTATACTGGGGCTTTTGAGATGGAGTAAAGGATGTAATGTGACGCCCTGCCGTATGTGTTTGATGCTGTCAGCTGTGGTGTCGGGACCTGGCAGGCGGTTCTACATTATGGGTGTAAGCTTC
>CAMENQ010000206.1 GCA_945928585.1 uncultured Roseburia sp.
AGAAGTCATTGCATTTCTGGATGAATTAAAGTCGATACTGGAGAATGCAGATTTTGATATAGATACAGATCTTACTTTAATTAGCAAAAAGAAACAGGGTGAAGATCAAAAATATTCAACACCATATACTTTATTGAATCTTGATTACGATACGGAAGATGTAGTAGAGCGGCTGAAAGAACTTACCGTAGCAGAATACTCTGAAACCAAAATAGATAAAGACGATTTGAATCCGCCATTATTATTTGTTTTTGGGAAAGATATAAATAGTAGGCTTGTATATGTGAAGTTAAAGATTAAAGGAAATCAGCAGAGACATGTGTTATGCGTGTCGTTCCATTATGCAAAGGAGAAAATGACATTTCCTTATGCATAATGGAATTGCAAAGGAGGTAAGAAAAATGGAGGCCAACACATTATTAAGAAAGGTTCATATGAATTGTCCTTTATGCGACAAGACACATGAAGTTGAAGAAAGAAAACGTGTTACATCAATTGTATTAAAGGGAGAAGAAGTAACCTACGAGGAGAGGTTTTATTCTTGTGCCAATGCGGACGAAGATGAGAATGAATTTGAAACTGGAGCTATGACCAATGAGAATCTCTTAAATGCTAGAAATGCATACCGTATTAAGAAAGGCTTGCTTACATCTTATGAGATAGTAGAGATAAGAGAAAACTATGGGCTATCCCAGGTTGATTTAGCAAAACTTCTGGGATGGGGAGAAGCTACTATTTCTCGCTACGAGAGTAAAGCAATTCAAGATGAGGCTTATGATACCATGCTTCGTCTGATTAAGGATAATCCACTTCAAGCATTAGAATTCTTAAAAAAGAATGCGGATAAATTTACTCCAATAAAGAGAATTGAAATAAAGTCAAAAATCGTTGAAAAGCTTGATTCATATGGAAAGGAATATTTGACACGCCAAACTTTTGAAGGTGAGTATGCTAATTTTGAAGAACCGTCTGATTCAAATGGTTTTACGGTTTTGAATATTGATAAGATAGAGGCAATGATTTCCTATATTGCGGAGAAAGTATCAAATTTATTTAAGGTAAAACTGATGAAAATGTTGTGGTATTCGGATGTTCTTTCATTTATTGAGAATGGATTTGCCATGACTGGTATGGTATATAGACATGAACCAATGGGAGCCTTGCCTATAGGACATTATAGTTTGATGAATCTTGAAAATCTCAACATTAAAGAAGAGATGAGCTATAACTATGATACGATGCTTCATGTTTATCCCACTGTTGGGATGGATTATTCTATATTAAGTGACATAGAAAAGACTGTTCTGGATAAGGTGATTGAGAAATTCAAAAATTATAAGTCGAAGGACATTGTAGATTATATGCATGAAGAAAAGGCATATAAGGCGACGAATGCGGGAGAGATTATTCCTTTTAGCCTGGCAAAAGAAATAAGAAGTTTTTAAATAATATTTTATGGAAGAGGGCACTTGCAGAAATGTAAGTGCCTTTTTGTATGGAGGTAAATGAGAGAACGGCGATGCATATGACAGCGGTGTACTCCTGCCGCAAAACCACGCATCAGCTTTATTTTTCCAAAAGCTCAAGCGACTTAAATTCCCTGTCGCAGTGAAATGCAAGCCATCTTGACATTACTATGGACAGTTCTGTCATAACTTCTTCTGATACATTAAAGGTGTACAACTTTCCTATAGGTGCAGATATTATATATTGCAATGTATAAATTGTAGAATTGTTTAAGGCTACTGCATCTTTTTTTATATCTTTGCAGGTCTGACACAATGTGCCGTTTGCAGACACGCTGAAGTGTGTCAATTCCTCTGCTTTCCCGCAGCCCTGACATGAGAATACATCAGGATATTCTCCGTTTATGGTAAATATCTTTAATTCATAAATGCGCCTTATGAGCCTGTATGGTATCTGTTCTTTATTTATAGCCATAAAAGATGCATAAAGCAGGTTTAACATATCTTTTGCATCTATACCTTCCCTGCCGAAATAATCGGCAAGTTCTAAAAAGTACATTCCATAGTATACCTTGTCAAGATTAAGTGCCATATCCTCAAAATAGTTTTTAATATTCATCCCTGTCAGGGTGTATGCCTCCCTGCCCTGATATAATGTAAATTCACCAAATGAAAAAGGGCGGCTTCCGGCAACATACTGACTGTTTGGCCTTCTGGCGCCCTTGGCAAAGGCTGTTATTTTTCCCCGTTCTCTTGTGAGAATAACAAGTCTTTTATCGTAATCACCTACAGGAGTGGCACTTAACACCATACCTGTAAGGGTAATCTGAGCTACCACTCCTGTCACCTCGTTTCTTCTATTTTTTTATTTTTCGTTTATATAGCCGAAATTTTTAAGCTGTATGTCGCTGTCACGCCATTCCTTTCTTACCTTTACCCACAGTTTTAAATTTACCTGCTGCTCCATCATCTGCTCTATTTCATATCTTGCGGCTGAGCCTATTTTCTTAAGCATGGCTCCCTGCTTTCCAATGATAATACCCTTATGGGACTCACGCTCACAGACGATTGTTGCGTCTATATCTGTTATTTTTCCGTTTTTTCTCTCCCTCATTTGGTCAATATAGACTGCAATTCCATGTGGTATCTCGTCATCAAGGCATTTAAGTGCCTTTTCTCTTATAAGCTCTGCCACAATCTGTCTCATAGGCTGGTCTGTGACAGTGTCCTCGTCATAAAACATAGGGCCGTAGGTAAGATATTTAAATATTGTATCTAAAACGTCATCTGTGTTTGTTCCTTTTAAGGCTGATACAGGTATGATTTCTGCAAAATCATATATTTTTCTGTAGGCATCTATGAATGTAAGAATTTCCTCCTTCTTCACCGTGTCTACCTTGTTTATAACAAGAATAACAGGTGTGCTTATCTTTTTAAGCTGTTCTGCTATATGCTGCTCTCCTGCCCCTATATAGGTGGTAGGCTCCACAAGCCAGAGTATAACATCCACTTCTTTAAGTGTCTTCTCTGCCACGTTTACCATGTACTCTCCAAGCTTATTTTTTGCTTTGTGTATACCTGGTGTATCAAGAAATACAATTTGGCCTCTCTCATCAGTATACACTGTCTGTATCCTGTTTCTTGTAGTCTGTGGCTTATGACTTGTAATGGCTATTTTCTGTCCTATCAGCCTGTTCATAAGTGTGGATTTCCCTACATTTGGTCTGCCAATCAATGTGGCAAAGCCTGATTTTACATTTGATTCTGTCAAATTAATATCGCTCATTTTTACCTCATTCCTATACTGCCTTTTGTGCATTTATATTTTTTATTCAAATATATCCTTTATCTCATCAAACAAATTCTTAGCTTCTATTATCTTTTCCTTATTTCCTACGGTGCATATGTGATTCTGCTTTAGCACTGCTTCGATAAGAGGTGCTGTCTGTCTTATTTTTTCAACTGAAAGTGAAAGTACCTCTTCTCTTTCTTTCTTCAAGGCTTCATTTGTCCTGCCTGTTATATATGCCGCAAAGGCTCTGTCTCCTTCTGATTTTGTTGTCAGTGGCGTATCAAGTATACATATGGCTCCTATGATGTATTTTCTTATTTCCCTTTCATCAGCATCAAAATTTCTTAAATATTCAGGCACTGAAAGAAAAGCTTCACTTGTCTTTGCCACATTTGGGTCTCTGTATGACATATATGACATATTTCCTGTATTTTTGCCGTATCTGCTCATTACACCATAAGCTCCGCCAAGGACTCTGACGTTATTCCAGAGATAACCATAATCCAAAGCATTTATAAGTGTAAGAAGTGTTCCTGTATATTCATAGCCTGCTTTGATGAAATTTCCTCCTCTGGCTGTGTAGGATACAGGAGACGGAATAATAAATGCTTCATTTCCCCTGTTTATCTCGAGAGTATCACAAGGAATTGTAAGACTATCCGTATACAGATAATCTGTCAGTTCATGTATATACGGCTTCATTAAGCTGTAGCCTTCCTCATCCGCTATAAAATTAATTGTAAGGTTTTCTTTGTTAAATATAAGCTTCATTACTTTTTTTAAATTATCGGTAATTTCCTTAAAGCCAAAGTTTTTCTCCCACTCATGATAATATTCGTAGGTGCCTATTCCGCCGCTTATCATATCCATTATCATATCTGACTCTGACTGGTATGACAATACTCTGTAAAGTGCAGCTACATGGCCATTTGATATTATGTTCTGACGAAGCATTGTGTCATTCTCTGCTATTATTTCCTTAAGACGCTTTTCATTGTCCACATCAGTATGAAGCATTATTTCTTTCATTATGTTAAATGCAAAAGGAAGCTCCTTATAAAATGCCTTTATTTCCATTTCAAACCTTAAGCTGTAATTTCTGTCCGTAGAAGGCTTTTCGTACATAACAATGTTTCTTGATACACCGCCTGAATGTATATTTATCTCATTGTTTAAATCAGAATATTTATAATGCTCTGTATCCATATATGTCAGAACAGATGTAAGCAGTCTTACATAAGGAATAAGCTTCTTTGGCACATATTTACAATCAAAGGAGAAATTCAGATAGCCTATGCCG
>CAMENQ010000207.1 GCA_945928585.1 uncultured Roseburia sp.
TAGCCGATACATATTAATAAAATTTCTTATTACCTCCGAAGCTTACACACAGGATATGCAACCCGCCGGCTCCCGCCCCAGGACTACAGAAGGCGGTATAGAAGCAGCGGTATGAATCAGGGCATAACAGTTATAAGAAACACATTATCCCCTGTAGAACCAAACTTGCAAACTTTTCGCTTACATTTATTAAGTACCGCTTAATATAGAATTTGTTGGAAAAAAATTTTAATAATTTCTTCCCTGTCACCTGTCAAGGTTATATTGTTAAAAATGATTTTACCTAAACTTTTTTATGTGGTGTATCTGCCGGATAACCTCCACGTAATTTCTGCATACCTCTCTGAACGGCATCTTTGGAATTTTTCCAGTCGGCATCCTTATTTTTATAATCAAACTTTTCCACAAGCCAGTTTACATCTTCGCCGACTCTTTCCATAGAGTGCTCCATTACATTAAATAACAAAGGATAAAATTCTTCTTTCTGCTTACCGTTAAGTGATGTATCTGCCATACCGCACAGTTCACCAAAATGATGAAGACAGAATCCCTTGCTTTTTTCAATCATACTGTACATTGAGCCTTCCCTGTACATATGGAAAAAAGTATCAAGATAACGGCTGTATGTATCATTGAAACGCCTGCATATGAAGCATAATTTATCACGCTGCTTTGCCCACTTTGCCACAGGGTTTTCTTTTTCTTCCTTTTCACCTTTTTTCTTTAACTTACCTATGAAGGACGTTTTAGATGGAGCAAACATTTTTATCTGCTTTTTTAACTCATAATTTATCTGTTCATAGTGGGTTTTTAATATCCATCCGTTTCCGAGGGTATTTCCATAGTCAAACATCTTTTTAAAATGAATACGGCAAAAGCCTTCCTTATCAGTCATTGCTCTTACATCACTTTCCATATATGATGATGCAGAGCCTAACACAAAGTCTAACAAGTCATTTTCTATTTTTCTCTCAACATAACAGAAAGGACATTCATCATCTGCCTCGAAGGCTTCTGTTAAGGGGATTGTGTATAATTTTTCTTCCATTTGATTCTCCGTTTTGCTATTTAACTTCCTTAATTACCTTCTGCGGACACTTTTTTGCACATGCTCCACAGCCGACACATAACTCCTGATTAATATGTGCAAGGAAATTACTTACCTTTACAGCCTCTGTCGGGCAGTCCTTTGTACAAAGTGTACATCCGATACATCCTGTCTTACAGCTCTTTTTTACATCAACACCTTTGTCGTTTGAATTACATGGTATTACATAGGTGCTACTGTAAGGTATAAGCTCAATAAGATTTTTAGGACATACTGATATACATTTACCACAGGCAACGCACTTTTCCTTATCTACTACGGCTATGCCGTTTATAACATGTATTGCATCAAACTGACATGCTGATACGCATGAACCAAAGCCCATACATCCGTAAGAACAGCTCTTTGGACCGCCGCCTGTCACATAAACAGCCTCACTGCAGCTCATATTTCCGGTATATTCATACTTTACGGAAGCATTTTCACAATCTCCGTTACATTTTACAAATGCCACCTGCTTTACGCTTTCAGCACTTGTTCCCATTATTTCGCCTATAGCATTCGCTACAGACTCGCCGCCTACAGGACATCCTGTTACAGGTGCTTCACCCTTTGCTATGGCTGCCGCTAGTCCGTCACAGCCTGCATAGCCACAGCCACCACAGTTATTTCCCGGAAGAAGCCCTCTTATTTTTTCTTCCTTTTCATCTGTTTTTACAGCAAATATCTTTGAGGCAATGCCTAACAGTACACCAATAATCAGTCCTACTGCTCCCACTGACAGGCATGCCTTTAATACTCCAATAAAATCCATACTGCAATGCCTCCTTTACAATAATCCTGCAAAGCCACAGAAGGCTATTGCCATAAGTCCTGATGTAATAAGTGTTATAGGCATACCCTTAAGTGATGGAGGGATATTATTATGCTCTATCTTTTCCCTGATACCTGCAAGAATAACTATTGCAAGCATAAATCCAAGAGCTGTACCTATACCGTTTACTACGCTTGTTAAAAGACTATACTCCTTCTGGACATTTGTAAGTGCAACGCCAAGTACGGCACAGTTTGTAGTAATAAGAGGAAGATAAACTCCGAGCGCCTGATAAAGGGGCGGACTTATCTTTTTTACAACCATCTCTACAAACTGAACAAGTGCAGCGATTACAAGAATAAATACTATTGTATTTAAATATGTAAGGTCTGCCGGTAACAAAATATATGTGTATATAAGACTGGTACATAATGAAGCTATAGTTATAACAAATAATACTGCACTGCCCATTCCGGCAGCAGTCTTTACTTTCTTTGATACTCCAAGGAAGGGACAAAGACCTAAAAACTGGCTTAAAACAACATTATTTACAATCGCAGCCCCAATAGCTATTTTTAATAAATCTGCCATGTCTATTCATCCTCCTTCTTACAGCCTAATGCACAGCTTCCGCAGTTATGTCCGCTCTCACCACAGCTTAAGCAGCCTTTCTCCTCCGGTTTTTTGCCCTGACGAAGCTTTATTTTATTTTGTATTGCCACAAGTGCGGCAACTACAAAGAATGCTCCCGGAGCAAGGCCTATAACTCTGACCGGCTCGCTGAAAAGCTCTATTCCAAAAAACTCACCGGAACCAATTATTTCCCTGAGTGCGCCAAGTAAGCCAAGTGCTATGGTAAAACCAAGTCCCATTCCGATACCGTCAAAAAGTGATGGAATAACAGGATTTTTATATGCGTAAGCTTCCGCTCTTCCGAGAATAATACAATTTACAACAATAAGAGGAATATATATTCCAAGTGCATCATTCAGTGACGGAAGATATGCTTCAAGCATAAACTGAACAAGGGTAACAAAGCTTGCCACAATAACGATAAATGCAGGCACTCTCACCTTGTCAGGTATTATTTTTCTCAAAAGGGAAATTATTGTATTTGAAAGCGCCAAAACTACTGTTGTAGTAAGTCCCATTCCAAGTCCGTTCATACATGATGTGGTTACGGCAAGTGTAGGGCACATGCCAAGCATCATAACAAGAGTGGGATTTTCTTTTATAATACCATTGTATAATCTCTCTGCAATCTTATTCATCTGCTTCACCGCCTTCCGTAGTATCAGCATTTATATCATAATCATTATTTTCATCTGGCTTACTTTCATTATCATTGTTTTTTTCTTCAGTGCCTTCTGCTCCCATAAGATATATGTCTGTTATTTTTGCTGCATTTACAGCCTTCGTAACAGCCTTTGTAGTAATGGTTGCACCGGAAAGTGCATCTATATTTATTCCGTCAGCACTGTCTGATTTATTGACAACATATAAGTCTTCTGTTCCTGCCTGTGCCTTATATTGGTTTAAAAAGCTTTCATCCTTTGCTTCCATTCCTAGTCCGGCTGTCTCGCTGATTGACAATATTGACACTCCAGTTATATTTCCACTCATATCAAAACCTACTGATATGGAAATATTTCCGCCGTATCCCTCCTTTGAGGTAGACGAAACAATATAACCTATGGTGTTTCCTGACTCATCCAGTGCCTTTACACAGCCATCAATAACAGCAGCTTTCTCTGTTATGTCATATGATTTGAGCAGAGTACTGACAGCATCAGGATCTATATTTATTTCCTCAAATGAAGCCGCATCCTTCATTACCTCTTTGAAGGCATTGGTTTTTGTAATCTCCTGCTGCTTTGCCCTTGGCTCCTTTGTAATTTCATATACACCACCAAGAAGAAGTCCCGCAGTTAATGTTATGGCACACAGAATAAGAGCATTTTTTATTGTTTCTTTAACAAAGCTGTTCATTAATTACCGCCCTCCTTCTTTTTTCCTGAAAACAATCTTCTTTTATAGCCAAATGCCGTAGGCATAGTAAGCTTTTCAATAATAGGAACCAAAAGGTTGCAGAAAATAATGGCAAAGGATACTCCTTCAGCATTTGGTCCGTACACTCTGAAAATTCCTGTAAGAATACCTAAAAGTATACCGAATACAATTCTTCCTGTCTTAGTTACAGGCGAGGTCACATAATCGGTAGCCATAAAGAATGCACCAAGCAAAAGTCCACCGCCACAGAGATGTGCTGCTATAAACTCCGGTGAAAAACCGCCGTCTCCAAATATACCAATAAACAATAAAAATGTTACAATATATGTAAATGGTATTCTGAAATCAATTACTCCTTTAATCAAAAGGAAAATACCGCCTACAAGAAGTGCTATGGCTGATGTTTCTCCTATAGTACCGCCTGTAGTACCTATAAACATATCAAAAAGGTTTTCCACAACACCTGTATCCTTAAGCTGCTTTAACGGTGTGGCTCCGGTCACTCCGTCATATGTAAACACTGTCATCCTTGTACCAAAGGATAAAACGAGAAAGCATCTTGCAGCAAGTGCAGGATTCATAATGTTTTGTCCTATTCCGCCAAATAACTGTTTTACTACAATTATGGCAAAAGCACATCCGATAAGTGCCATCCATACAGGAAAATCATGGGGAAGAT
>CAMENQ010000208.1 GCA_945928585.1 uncultured Roseburia sp.
GCTGGGCAGGGAGCGGCGGGCTGGGGAGGCGGCGGCCGCAGTGGGCATGCCGCGATGCCGGCTATGCTTTCGTGGGCTCCCGGCGCATGCGGTATAAGAACATTGTTGTCTGCTTTTTTTTCTGCTAAAAGCTTTGCCCTTTCTACTGCTTCCTCTGTCATATTTTTTCTCTCGTCATTTAAAAGCTTTAATTCCACTGCTTTTTCCAATGCTTCCTCATAATCCTCTGCAGCAAGAAGTGAGTATGCCTTCTTTGCCGTTTCAAGCCTTCCTCCTGCATTTAAGCATGGCCCTATTATAAAGCCTATATGATATGACGACAGTTTTTGTGCATCTATGCTGCAAATCTCCATAAGTGCTTTTATTCCTAAGTTCCTTGTGTTTCTTATTTTTTCAAGTCCTCTTTTTGCTATTATCCTGTTTTCGCCGTTTAAATCAACTACATCTCCTATAGTAGCTATGGCAGCCGGCTCAAGATATTTTTCCAAATCGTATGAAATGTTCATTTTTTCATATAAAGCAATCATAAGCTTCATTGCCACCACCGCACCGCACAAAGATTTAAAAGGATAACTGCAGTCCGGCTGATGCTGGTTTATCGTAGCATTTCCGTTTACTCTTATGGGATTTCCATTTTCATCTGATGGTACCTGATGATGGTCTGTCACTATAACAGTAATGCCATTATCCCTTGCATACTGAATTTCTTCTATGGCTGCTATGCCGTTGTCGCAGGTAATTATGGTATCCGTACCGTCACTTATGGCTCTGTCTATTATGTTTTTATTTATGCCATATCCGTCCTTTACCCTGTCCGGAATGTCCATATCTGCATTTCCTCCAAGGTGCTTTATGCCATCTGTCAGTATATATGTAGAGCATACCCCGTCTATATCATAGTCACCGATAACACGTATATGCTTTTTTTGTAATATTTTCTCTGTAAGTATATCTGCCGCCTTTTCCATATCCTTAAATTTCCATGGGGAATTTAAGGTATTAATGTCACAGCTTAAATAACTTTCAAAATCCTCCGGTGCCACTCCTCTGTTTGTCATGACTCGGGCAGTGACAGGCGTTATATTATGTTTTGCTGACAATGAAGCAAAATCAGCTTTCTTTGTGTATATCATCCATTGTGCCATAATTTTCCTCTTTATGCTGCTGCTTTTGAAGTTCCTTTTTTTTATTTTCCTATCCTATTTTCCTACGAAAGTTCCCCGGAACAGCGGTGCTTTTTAACGTTTTTTGCTGTCTCTTTGAGATTTTCCTATCAATCTGCTTTCCTATATTGCCTATTACTCTAAAAAACGGAGAAGCTGCTAACAATTTCTCCGTCTTTTAGAATTACCATAAGGTACTGTATAAAATTTTCCTGATGTAATAATCTTTTTATACTGAAATGATAATGCCACCATCATTTGCATACATAGTAGCAACTCCTCTTGTATCTGCTATAGTTATCTCCTTAAACTTAACAAGAGACTCTATATGCTCCTTCATCCACTGTGCTCTTTCAGGGCAGTTACAATGAGTTATGGCAAGTACTTTATCAGCAGGATTTTTAATGGTATCTGCTATAATCTGTGCAAGCTTTTTAAGTGCCTTCTCCATGCCTCTCGCCTGGTCAATCTTTGTAATGGTACCTTCATCTGTTCCTGCCATAATAGGCTTAATATTAAGTACATTTGCCACAATAGCCTGCAGGCCTGTAAGTCTTCCGTTTTTTCTGAGTGTTTCAAGTGTCTCTATAACAAAAAACGTCTTCATCTCAAGCTTGTACGCATTTACCTTTTCTACTATGGACTCAAAGGTTTCTCCCTCAGTATTTGCAAGCTCATGGATATATGTAGCTATCCTTGCCTCTCCTGTGGATGCTGAGCATGAATCGAATACGTGTATCTTTTTCTTATCATCAGGATGCTCCTCAAAGTACATCTTTTTTCCAACCTCGGCACTGTTCCATGAACCGCTTAAATTTCCTGAAAGAGTAACTACAAAAACACAGTCATAATCCCCCTCATAAGCCTCCATATATGTCCCCGGTGACGGACATGATGACTTAGGACTGTCAGGGTTTTCTGCTACTCTTTTTATAAAATCAAGCTGGTCAAAGGTTTCATCGTCTATAATATCTACATCTCCTACATGCAGTGTAAGAGGGACAATCTGTATATTGTCAAGCTTTTTGCCTTTTTCATCTAAATCGCAACAGCTGTCTGCTACTATTTTAAACTTCATAGTATGTTATCCTCCATTAGAACATATGGTTTTTAATACTACATATAATAACATTTATATTATTGATTGTCAATAGTATTAGACTCCTGTGTAAAGTATTCCGTCAGTTTTTCCACCGGAACAGGTTTTGCATACTTATAGCCCTGTATATAATCAAAGCCATGCTCAACACTATACTCATAATGCTCCTCATTTTCCACACCTTCAACCAGAAGTATCATACCCTTTTCCTTAAATACTGATACCATACTTTCTACAATAGTGTTCATATTTTCATCATCAATAGCCTTATAAAGTATGCTCTTGTCGAATTTTACAGTCATAAACGGAAATGTTACTATTCTTTCAAGGTTTGAGTAGCCTGTACCAAAGTCGTCAAGATAAAATCTTATGCCCTTTGTATTTAGCATCTCCATATTTTTGTATACTGCATTGTAATTTTCAACGCTTGTACTTTCCGTAAGCTCAAGTCTTATCTTTCTGCAATCAACATTATTGTTTTTTATTATGTCAGATATTTCATTGTAAAAATCCGGCTCACACAATTCTGTGGTTGAGCAGTTTACCGATATGGCATCGAATATATATCCCCTGCTGTCAAGTTCATTTATTTTCTTACACACCTTATTTACCATAATGCAGGTAAGCATATGAATGCATCCGATATTTTCTGCAACAGGTATAAATTTATCCGGATATATAATTTTATCCCCATCCTGTAAACGCATAAGTGCTTCTGCCGTCCTAAACGAATCATTCTTTACGCTGTAAATAGGCTGAACATAGCAAAGCACTCTGTCATCATCCTGATTTCTACTGTTTCTTATATCCATAAGCAGCTTTTCTATATTATATCTTTCAATAAATTCCCTGTAATCATCATCGGTACATATATAATGCTGTTTTGATATTCCCTGCTCATACTTCCTTAAAATATATTTCAAAAACGAATACAGCTTTGCTATATCATCAATATATTCATTTTTCTCTAATACAGTCATCTTATATGAAACAGTAACCTTTACACCATTATATTCAACAGGCTCATCTAATATCGTTTTAATTATGTTTGCATATAAGTCTTTGTTGTCGTCCTTTTTCATGCCGACATATATGGCAAATTGATTATTTTCCAATGAATATATATGTATATCCTTAAAGGCATTTTCCGCTGCCCTGCATTTTTCTATAATAATCGTCTGTTTCTGTTCCTCATCATCCATAATCCCCTCTGCATACATTTTTGAAACGGAAATATGCGCTATAATAAATCTTTTATTTCTTTTCATACTTACTGAAAAACGTGTATTAAAGGAATATTCATTTTGACATCCTATCAGTTCGTTATAAGGATTGCCGTGAAATAATATATAAAAAATCGTAAACGGAAGTACATATGTAACGCTTGAAAAAATAGTCATCACAACAAAAAACTGTAATACCAGCACTATAATTTCAAACGGAACAAATATAACAAGTCCGTAAAAAACTATCTTTGCTATATATCTTTTTTCCTTTAGGGCAATAATCAGGCAATATACTGCATCAGCTATGCCAAAAAGCAAATGTATATTAAAAAAGCGTGTAAACTGAATATAGCCGTCGTCTATTACATACATTTTGCCTGACAGCATTATAATACTCATTATAATCAAATAAACAGAAACAAGGCCTATCTTAATATATAAGGCTCTTCTTCTGTTTTTGCGTCCGTTTGGAGAAAGCTGTTCAACATATGCAGTAATCATACATAATACAACTGAATACATAAACAGATAAATCATACATATAAAATCAAATATAAACGTATCATAAAGACTTACGTACGAAGCCATAAATACAAGCAAAATATGTGCAAAAATAGTAAATACCGAAAGAACCATTCCTCCAAAATCTATCCTGTATATTTCCGTACTTCTTGGCTGTGTACATATCATAATTCCAACCATAAAAGCTGCCATTACAATAAATGAAAGCTCAGTCATCATATTGTATCCTATTATCATTTTCTTCTCCAATCAACCAAATATTTTACAAATTATTTAATATTCAAATCATCCTCTGACGATTTAGATGACTTTTTATTTTTCTTCTTTATATTTCGTCTGACTAAAAAAAATGTAATAAATCCTGCTGTTATAGTACCTCCAAAAAACAATACTATAATCAGAATTATATATCCTATGCGAATCATATATATCCTCCCCATTAGTAATTGAAAAGCGTAGTTTTTTATTATATAATCAGTTTATCATTTTATAACAAATTAGTAAACAACTTATTTAGAAAAAGAGGTATGCTGTGAAAAAC
>CAMENQ010000209.1 GCA_945928585.1 uncultured Roseburia sp.
CAATAACCATTCAAAAAATATTGTACTATAGTATTTATCCGAATCAATTAAATATGCTATTTGTCTCTGAAACTTTTTAGCAATTGCAAAATATTTTATTTCTAATCCGGATATACTATATATCTTCTCACTATTGGTCATATCATGATATTGTAATGATGTTGTCTGTATTGTAGCAAATGCAAATACTACTGATATTTTTTTATTATTGTATTCTTCTTTGTCAACTAATACATATGTAACACCATCACCATTACAACTGCATTTAACTGCATCATTTATTAAAAATTCATTAAAGTCAGGATGACCACAATTAAATTTTTGCAATACATCCTGACTTATATATGCCTTACTCAGCTCAACATACTGAAACTCTGACATTATTCTTCTCCATTGCACATTTTTTTTAATTTATCCATATTAGAAGAAGAGATATTTTTCTTTGTACTTGAACATTCATCCCAATAATCTTTTGACCGTTTTTGAGATGCTAATAAATCAATAAATGCCTTTGTCATTCCCTGAGTAATCATCATGGCTTCCTGCGGTTTATTAATTATCTCCATATGCCCTTCCTCCTTCACACACTTTTTTTGTTTACCTATATTATATCACCTCAGCCATTAACTGACAACCGAGAATAAAAACAAACTGACTTTTCAAAAAATGAACTTTTCTGCTAAGCTACTGTATTTTTATATTAACACATTCCCGGTTCAAAATCAATATTTATTATATAATATGCACTATTTAAGAGTTTTTATAACTACTTAATTATTACACCTGCCTGATTTTCGGCTCAACTGCTTCCTGTCTGGCATTATGCTCCTGATTTTGGTTTTCCGGCTTAACTTTTTGTGTTACACCGTTAAACTTTTCATTTGACTTTTTCCGATTTAACTTCTCCTGCATTTTTTTATTCATAAATACTCCACCTCGTTTCCGGACTTGATTTTTACACCCTTGGGTATGTCCATTCAAAAATAAATCTGTTTTTATTTTGCCATAAGATTACTATTTTCAATTATAGAAAATTTATTCACGTGGCAGCAATATGCCAATATCTTTTTAAGTGGAAATAATTTAGAATTTTAGACATATAATATAATCACGGGAGGTGTTAATTTTGATTGCTTGGTTTTTTTATCTTGTACAATTTATAAAAAGCGCTGCACGGCAACGCTTTTAAATTACTTACTATATTTCCTTATTTTCCATTATTGCAATATGAAGCTGCTCTTACAAATCCCTGAATTTAAAATTCTGAAATATAAGCTTGACTTTTCGAGTTTTATTACTGTAATATAATACAATTCTTTATTCATTTACAAAACACTTTTATTGCATATAACCTTGTATCTTCATAATGTATTAAAAAAAGGGAACAGCCATCTTAAAGACTGTTCCCATAAACTTATTGCTACCAATTATTTTGCAACTGTCATAAACTGAATCTCCTCCTGAGTAAGAGCAGTATTATAAATTGCTACATTATCATACATAAATGCAGCATCATTATCGCCCCAATCCCATGCCTGATTTCCGCCAAGACATATGTACTTTAAATCACTTCCATTTGTATAAAGTCCGTTAACTGTCGTATCTGTTTGATTTACAGGATTACCTTCTATAATTTCTTCATAGTCGACAGAAGCATCCCATTTGTTTTGGATAACACCATCAACATATACAGTAACAATCTCTTTATCAAATGTTGCTGTATATAAATGCCATTTTCCATCATCAAGATACTCTGTTCCTACTGTCAAATCAGACATATTTTTTGAACCTTCTATAAGCTGCTCTTTCACCAAATTAGACCATCCCGCACAATTTACCTGTGCTACAAGTCTTGACTGTAATGCCATCATTGGCCAGGTATTTGCTACGTTTTTCTGTGCATATGCTGTAAAAATAGGTGAAAAATAAAAGTCAGTTGCTGTACCTTTATTTACCCACATACTTATGGTTATACCCTTTGTTTCTGCAGAATGAGCAAATGAATCCTCAGGCATTAATAAATAGTTAGTTCTTAATGCCTGACCTCCTACCGCATTATGGAAAACATTTCCTCTTTCGGTATCTGCAACAATTTCACCTGAACCTACAATTGTGGCATCTCCGGCAAGACTTCCTTTAGTATTGCTAATTGCTGTGTTTGCAGATGAACCGCCTAATGTAGCATTTTCAAAATCATACATATATAAAGGAGTACTAAGTGCTAAAATTGTATTATTATTTATACCATATGATTTTGTGCTGTCAATTCCTACAAATTTTGAACCATCTCCATTTGTATCATAATCATTTGGACCTATCAAACCTGAAAATGTGATTTCTGTTCCTGACATCGTATTTTCACTTAATCCAATATCTGCTAAATCAAATGTATTAATAAGAACACAGCCAGTATCGCTATCATCATCATCATCAAATGTTCCTAATGCCAAAAATCCTCTTACTGTATTAGATGAGTTAATTAATGTTGCACTATGAGCAGCAGCCCATATTGGATCGCCTGTCCACGCAATAGCATTTGCATATTGTCCTTGATAAACATGACTTCCTAAACTGTAATTAGTTCCATTTATGTCTGCATACATTTCTGAAGCTATTCCGTTCCACCAGCCATATCCTGTACCTCCTGCTGTCACACCATCACAATGAATTTTATCACTCTTTATAATAGTCATAACATACAGTTTAGTTCCATTAACCTTAAAGTATGCACTTGAATAATTGTTTGTTGCACTTTTTGCTATTTCCACATAATCTGAATTGCCAGATACTTTAAGTTCATACGATACATTTTTTGTGGCAAGTGTATTTGTTCCATCATATAATGATACGTCATATGAACCCACTATCTTATTCCGACCATTAATCTCACTAAGTTTTAGTTCAACCTTACATGTGCTTTCATTATAAGTGATTTCAGAAACTTTTGCCATACCTACAGTATCACCTGTCTGCACTGTTGTTCCATTTATCTTTACTACATTAGTGTTATCAATTGTCTTGTTTCCACTAAATGTAACTATAACTGTACTTTCTGCATCAGGATATGCTGTTCCTGTTGATGATGCTGTTACTTCCAATGGAGTATCCGGTGTTGGATCCGGGTCTGGGTCCGGTGTTGGGTCCGGGTCCGGATCCGGTGCCGGGTCTGGGTCCGGATCACCGCTTCCTGAACCTGATTCATCTACCTTTACAGCTATAGAGTCAACGCTCATTGTACCAACGCCTCTGCCTCTTAATAACTGTAAACCATATAATTCACCGCTTCCGTTTATATCTACAGTTCCTGAGTAAAGCTTTGTCTCATCCTGCTTTATGGTTACAACTGCTGTACCTGCTGCTGTATCTACATCTGCAGTAATTGTAACCCACTGTCCTACAGGAATATGTACAATAGTATCTGTGTCATTTATATACCATGTATCCTGAAGACTTTCATCTACCTGATTTGCTGCTGTTCCCTGTGGCGGAACATT
The DNA here is from genome assembly GCA_945928585.1 of uncultured Roseburia sp. GTDB lineage: Bacteria > Bacillota > Clostridia > Lachnospirales > Lachnospiraceae > CAG-303. The sequence continues at coordinate 3,495 of CAMENQ010000209.1, forward strand.
ACGCAGCTTAAGTATATAACCTGAACTTACGGCCGCATTTGCATTATAGCCTGCTGCATCCGTACCTAATATGGCAAATACACTTTCTGAACGCTGTGTAAGAACACCTGCTGTAAGTGATACATCCATGCTTATGGTATACTTTCCTGTCGGTTTTGTACTGTCTTCATATGCAAACTCTGCATATGCGCCTCTGTTTCCTGAATCTCCTCCGGCAGCTAACTTTAAGTAATTTCCTCTCTTGTCTCCATCATTTGCAATGGTTAATGAACCTGCTACATTTGCAGATGTCCATTCTGATTTATCACCATTTGAGTAATCCTGATAATATGTATATTCTGATGTATCTACCTGCTCTACATAATTTGCATACAGTTTAACATTACTTATTGTTCCGTTAAACTTCTGGTCAGCCCACCAGTTGCCCCAGCCAAAGTTAATTGTCTCGGCAGTGTTATTAAGCCATAATAATACATTATTGTAGCCTGCGAATCCGTCTGAAATGGTTCCTTTAAGGGTTCCTGCATCCAGTTGTGCTGAAGTATAAGCCAGTTCTCCATTAGAATAAACTTCAAATCCGTCAGGATTTAAATCAATTCTTATGTGAGCATTTCCTTTAATATAATCTGTAACAAGTCCATAATTCTCTAGGTTAGCATCATAATATCCGCCAGTTGCATTATATCCAAGATAAGAGCCTCCTGTGAAATACAGCTTTCCGCCTCCAACAAATCCAATAATGTTACTGAGTGCTGAACCTGTACCTGCTACATCAAATTCGATGCTTACACCATTATATATCTCGAGTCCTGCAGTCACATTTTTGTTAAATGGATTTTGCTCCTGATATGTACCCTCTGCTGCATTACTCAAATTAACAGGTGAATCTGTAAAATATTCTCCAACAAGAGTACGTGATCCTACTTCACCTTTTCCGATAACTGTAATGGTATATTCTTTTTCTAATCTATATTCGCCATTTTGATATGTAACCTTTACTGTTACATCCTGATTATCTGTTTTTCTTGTT
>CAMENQ010000210.1 GCA_945928585.1 uncultured Roseburia sp.
TTATTGCGCTGGGTGTCTTCGGATACGCAGCGTACCAGCTGACACTTATACATTTGGAAAGTGCCCAGGCACAGGATATAAAAAATGAAGTATCAAATCTGTTTATGCAGGAAGTAACAGACGAAGAACAGGGAGAGACAGAGACAAATGCAGAAGGACAGGTAATTTACATGAGCAACTCCGGCAATGGAGCAAAATTTAAATATGACTATAATTTATTGCTGACATATAATAAATCAGCTCTTGGTTATATCAGGCAGGAGGATGGAGATTACATCGACAATCCTATCCTTATACATACTGACAATGATTATTACCTAAGCCATCTGCCAAATGGTGTTAAAAGCAGTGTTGGAAGCATATTTGTAGATTACCATATTGAGGAAGGCTTAAATGCCAAGAACCCTATCGTCTACGGACATTGTATGGGAAACAGAGTAAATAACATAATGTTTGGCTCGCTTCCATGGTACATTACAAAGAGCGGATATGCACAGGAGCATCCGACCATGGATATTTACATTGCTGACAAGCACTACAAATATTATGTATTTGCCTGCTACTACACAGAAAGCGTCGGAAGTGATACATACCAGTATCAGTTTGCAAGTGACGAAAGCTTTATGGAATATGTAGCCAAGTGTAAGGCAAAATCTGTAAAATCCTTCCCTGAGGCAGGTGAAATTACAGCCGATGATTACATAATTACATTATCCACCTGTACATTAAACGGTGATGATTCAAAAAGAACTATCATACAGCTTGTAAGGCGTGAAGAAATAGATGATAATGCAGAAGAATAAAAAATAAAAAAAGTGCTTGCTTTTTTTGAAAAAATGAGTTATTGTATAACACGTAAAGGCGAGAGCCTTAAAATTATATGGTTAATCAGTGAACAATGGCGTTCCCTTTTATTTGGGAACGCTTTCTTTTGTTTTATCCGGCAGGAAATGCCATGAAACAATATTTTTATTTAAAAAATGTTCAGGTTGCCAGTAAACGAACCATATGGTATTATAGCAGTATGGCTGAAAAGCTAATAACAGTATAATGAAAGGAATGAAAAACATGAGCGAAGTATTGAATGTTGAGGAAATCTTTGGTAAAAACGTATTCACATTAGGCAAGATGAAAGAGCGTTTACCGAAAAAAGTATTTACAGAAGTTAAGAAGATAATGGAGACAGGCGGGGAAATGTCACTTGAAACAGCAGACGTAGTAGCTAAGGCTATGAAGGACTGGGCTGTAGAAAATGGCGCAACACATTATACACACTGGTTCCAGCCGCTTACAGGCATAACAGCAGAAAAGCACGATTCATTTGTTACACTTCCTGATGAAGATGGAAAAATGCTTATGGAGTTTTCAGGTAAGGAATTAATAAAGGGTGAGCCTGATGCTTCTTCATTCCCTTCCGGTGGACTTAGAGCTACATTTGAGGCCAGAGGATATACAGCATGGGATTGTACATCACCTGCATTCTTAAAGGAGGATGCTACAGGCGTTATCCTTTGTATACCTACAGCGTTCTGTTCATACAAGGGTGAAGCACTTGATAAGAAGACACCGCTTCTCCGTTCTATGGAGGCAATAAGTGAACAGGCATTAAGAATAGTAAGATTATTTGGAAATACAGGAGCCACAAAGGTTACGGCATCAGTTGGACCTGAGCAGGAGTATTTCTTAGTAGACAGAGAAAAGTATTTACAGAGAAAAGATTTAATATATGCAGGAAGAACACTTTTCGGTGCACCGGCTCCAAAGGGACAGGAGATGGAGGATCATTACTTTGGTGTTATCCGTCAGAGAATCGGTGCATTTATGAAGGACTTGAATGTTGAGCTTTGGAAGCTTGGTGTTACAGCTAAGACACAGCACAACGAGGTTGCTCCTGCACAGCATGAGTTAGCACCTATATTTGACGTTGCAAATATTGCAGTAGACAGAAATCAGATTGTTATGGAAACTATGAAGAGAGTAGCACAGGAACATGGTATGGCATGTCTTCTTCATGAGAAACCATTTGCAGGTGTAAATGGTTCAGGTAAGCATAACAACTGGTCACTTTGTACAGACAACGGTGTAAATCTTCTTGATCCGGGCGATACACCAAATGAAAATGTACAGTTCTTGCTTGTACTTGCCTGCATTATGAAGGCTGTTGATACACATGCAGACCTGCTTCGTCAGTCAGCATCAGACGTTGGAAACGATCACAGACTTGGAGCAAATGAGGCACCTCCTGCAATCATTTCTATGTTCCTTGGAGATCAGCTTCAGGATGTTGTTATGCAGCTTGTAGAAAAAGGAGAAGCTACATCATGTTTAGATGGTGGAGTTCTTCAGACAGGTGTAAGCACACTTCCTGATTTAAAGAAGGATGCTACAGACAGAAACAGAACATCACCTTTTGCATTTACAGGAAACAAGTTTGAATTCCGTATGGTTGGTTCAGCTGACTCTATTGCAAGTCCAAATACCACACTTAATGCCATCGTAGCAGAAGCATTCTGTGAAGCAGCAGACCTTTTGGAGAAGGCAGATAACTTTGATATGGCTTGCCACGACTTAATTAAAGAGTACATGACAAAGCATCAGAGAATTATCTTTAACGGAAACGGATATTCAGACGAATGGGTTGCAGAAGCTGAGAGACGCGGACTTCCAAACATTAAGTCTATGGTTGAAGCTACAGAAACTCTTACAACAGATAAAGCTGTTAAGCTTTTTGAGAAATTCCATATCTTTACAAAGGCAGAGCTTGAGTCACGTGAGGAAGTATTATATGAAACATATGCCAAGTCAATAAATATTGAGGCACTTACAATGATAGATATGGCTTCTAAGCAGCTTATACCTGCTGTAGTCAAGTATACAAAATCACTTGCTGATACAGTATCATCAGTAAAGGCAGCAGGAGCTGATGCTTCAGTTCAGACAGATTTGCTTTCAGAGTCATCTGCACTTCTTAAGGAGGCAAAGGATGCATTAGTTAAGCTTACGGCAGATCAGGCAACAGCAACAGCTATGGAGGAAGGAAAAGCACAGGCATTCTATTACAAGGATACAATCAAGGCAGATATGGATGCATTGAGAGCACCTATTGATAAACTTGAGATGATAGTAGATAAGGAAATGTGGCCAATGCCTTCATATGGAGACCTTATGTTTGAGGTTTAATTTACGGAGAACTTAATATAGCTACATAAAAAGGACTGTTTAGCGCAGTCCTTTTTTGTATGGGTTGAAAATAATCCTACTATATGAGGTGATTTGTCGGCATATAAATACAGCCGGATTAAAATATATGTATGAAAATTACACTTTGCTCTTTGGTGTAAAAAATTCCTTTATATTTGCCGGGTGGAAAAGTATTAAAAGAGGGAAGAGTTCAAGTCTTCCGGCAAGCATATCAAACATAAATACCACCTTGGAAAGAGGTGAAAATACGGAAAAATTACTTGCAGGGCCGGCAAGCTCCAGTCCGGGACCTATATTATTTATGGTGGCTGCAACGGCAGTGAAATTTGTTATTAAATCCTTTCCCTCAAAGGAGACAAGAAAAATGGAAAAAGCAAAGAGAACAATAAATGTTATAAAATATACATTGATGGCTTTGATTGTTTCCCTGTCTACAGCTTTTTTTTCTACCTTTATTTTTTTGACGCTGTTTGGGTGGATATAGGAATTAAGCTCTCTTTTTATTGTCTTTATTACAACAATAAATCTTGAGACTTTTATACCGCCGCCTGTACTTCCGGCACATGCGCCTATAAACATAAGCAGCACCAAAACTGTTTTTACTGTGGAATTCCATGTATTAAAGTCTACTGTGGAATATCCTGTGGTAGTAATAATGGAAGCTACCTGGAATGATGCATCTCTTAATGCATCAGATATATTTGAATAGGTGCTTAGTATATTGCAAAAGATAATTCCTATAGCTGCTATGATAATGATAAAATAGCATCTGACTTCTTCCATAGAAAAGGCCTTACGGAATTTTCTGTATACAATAAGGTAATATGCATTGAAATTTACTCCGAATAATATCATAAATATGGTGATGACCCATTGGAGATATGGAGAATAACCTGCTATGCTGTCATTCTTTATTCCAAAGCCGCCGGTTCCGGCTGTGCCAAAGGCAGTTGTAATTGAGTCAAATAAAGGCATACCGCCAATAAGCATCAGTATTATCTGGAGAACTGTAAGTACAAAATAAATACCGTATAAAATTCTTGCTGTAGATTTTAGCTTGGGAACAAACTTACCTACAGATGGGCCGGGACTTTCTGCTTTCATAAGGTTTATGTTCGAGCCTCCTGACAGTGGTATAATGGCCATTATAAAAACAAGAACACCCATACCTCCTATCCAGTGGGTAAAGCTTCTCCAAAACAGAGAACAGTAAGACAGACTTTCCACATCAGACAATATACTGGCGCCGGTTGTGGTAAAGCCTGATATAGTCTCAAAAAGTGCGTCAAGATAAGATGGTATTTCACCGCTTAAAAAGAATG
>CAMENQ010000211.1 GCA_945928585.1 uncultured Roseburia sp.
TCTGCCAGATATTTTTTAAGAAATTCAAGCATAGTATCCATTTCTTCATCAGTTCCTATGGAAATGCGAAGATAGTCTTTAATACGTGGCTTGTTCCAATGTCTGACATAAATCTCTTTTTCACGCAGGGCATCAAAAATTTCCTGTCCTGATACTCTTTCATGTTTTGCAAATATGAAATTTGTCTTGGAATCAGTAAATATAAATCCAAGTTCTGCAAGTTCTTTCTTAACACGTTCTCTCGTATCAACTACTTTTGCAGTTATTTTTTGAAAATACTCTTCATCATTAACCGATGCCACTCCTGCAATTATAGATGTAGCATTCATGGTATAAGAATTAAATGAAAATTTTGCATCATTGAGATAACCGATAAGTTTTTTATTTCCTATTGCAAAGCCGATACGCATACCTGCCATGGAACGTGACTTTGAAAATGTCTGTACTACAAGCAGATTATCATATTTTTTGAGAAGCGGAATACAGCTCTCACCACCAAAATCCACATAAGCCTCATCAACTATAACTACAACGTCTTGATTTGCCTTTATTATTTCCTCAATCATGGATACAGGTGCCATAATTCCTGTAGGCGCATTAGGATTAGCTATCACTATACCGCCATTTTCTTTAAGATAATCTTCCTTTACAATATTGAAATTCTCATCCAATGGCTGGCATTTATATGGAATCCTGTAAAGATCTGCCCATACATCATAAAAAGAATATGTAATATCCGGGAATAATACTGGTTTATCAGAATTAAAAAATGTCAAAAATGACATAGCCAGTACATCATCTGAGCCGACTCCCACAAATACCTGTTCCTCATCAACTCCGTAACGCTTTGCAAGCACATTTCTTAAATCTGACACATCAGGATCCGGATACTTGCGAAGGATATCACAATCCATATTATGCAATACCTGATCTACCCCGGGTGCCGGTGGATATGGGCATTCATTTGTGTTCAACTTAATGACATCTTTACTTTTTGGCTGTTCTCCTGCAACGTATGGAACTACCTTACGCACATTATTTTCCCAGTTCATACAAACCTCCATTCATTCAGTTGCTGTGTACTAGTACAGCGTTTCTTAAATAACTGCACCATATAACGCAGAATGGTTTTTCAAGGGCACTGTTTCAAAAACGTAGGCGTAGCGGGCTACGTCGAGGCTTTTGAAATAGTGCAATTGGAAAAACAGGCAAGTTACATGGGGTAGTTATTTAGAAATCGGTGTACTAGTAACTGCAAACATTTAAATCCAAGCAAAACTTATAATAGCAGAATTTTCATATTAATGCAATCTGCATTTGGATGTTATAAACCTCTTTTATTTTTACTTTAAGTCAAATTGCACAAAATAGTCTGTCATATAACTACTTCTCTTGACGATATAATGCTTTTAAGCGTATGCTAATAAAAAGAATTGATATAATATAGTAGTAATTCGGGAGGAATATATGGACAAACTTAAAAATTTTATCAAAGCTTTCCTTACATTATTTGCAGTTATGCGGCTTATGGAAATAAGCACAACAAACCCTGTATCAATAATACTCTTTATTGCTATTTTCTACATTTACAATAAATTATCTGATTCTTCATTGCTAATCAGACTCGATTCAGCAGACAATATAATTTCTTGTATCCTTGCTGTTATTTTCACAGGTTTTACTGTTTCAGCCAAATACTCAGATATATTAGGCGGACTTACAAGCGGACTGTTCATTTTAATTATCATGCTTTTAAGCTTTGTCGGTCTGTTTCTTCTATATTATAATTTTTGTATGTGTATTCTGGGACTAAGTGACAACATTCATATTGTAAGCAGTATGTATGCTTTTTCATGGCTGCCTTACATCACATTCTTTGGATGTCTTGTTGCATGGCTTCCATATTTTCTGCATGCTTATCCTGGAACCATGACTCCTGACAGCATAAATCAGTATGCCCAGGTGATAAAGGCTTACGAACTTTCAAATCACCATCCTGTAGTCCACACTCTCATCATTGGATTTTTCTATAATATAGGAATGTCTCTTACAGGTGATGTATATTTCTCACTTGCACTATACACCATTTTCCAGATGGTATTCATGGCGTTTGCAGCAGGTTTTACCGTAAGAACTCTTCAGAAAGCCGGAATCAATACAGCATTTTGTATTATAACGGCATGTTTTTATGCGTTTATGCCTTACAATGGCGCTTATGTAACTACTATATGGAAGGACATTTTATTTGCCGGAAATGTGACCGTTTTTACTGCGTCTGTGCTTGGATTCTTAATCCGCGACAAAGAGCAGAAATTTACGATTTCTGAATATTTCACACTTGTGATTCCATATACTGTCTCAGGAATTTTTGTGTGCCTTTTAAGGAGCAACGGCTGGTATGCATTCCTTATTACGCTGCCATTTCTTCTTTTTACCTTCCGCCACAGCCTGAAAAAAATGATTCCAATACACATTGTGATTCTTGCCATTGTAATTTTTATTAAATATCCCTGTATGGAAGTCTATGAGATTAAACAGCCTGATTTTGTAGAATCTCTTTCAATACCTGTGCAACAGATAGCACGTGTGATATCAAATGGTGAAGCTTTGACCGATTCACAATATTCAAAGCTGTCCTGTTATATAAATATTGATAAAATTACTGAAACATACACAACCTCTGTTTCTGATGGAATCAAGAATCTTATCCGTGAATCCGGAAATGAATACCTTGAGACTCATAAGACTGATTTTCTGTCTTTGTGGTTCTCAATAGGCTCAGATCACCCTAAGGCATATTTCGATGCTTTCGTTGACCAGACTGTTGGTTACTGGTATCCGGATGTATACTACACTGTGGGGCTCGACGAGGGAATATATCCTAATGAATTCGGTCTTTCATGGCAGCCTGTTCTCAAAGGTTCCATAATCATTAAATTAAAAGAAATCATGTTTAAATTGCAGGAAATCATACCTCTTTACGGATTACTGTGGAGCATGGGCATGATTTTTTGGACAATCCTTGTCACAGTTGCCATAAGCCTTCACAGAAAACGTCCTGCAAACGTGCTTATAGCTATTCCTGCAATCGCTATTGTAATCACTCTGTGTATGGCTACGCCTGTTGCTACGGAATTCAGGTATTCTTATGCACTGTTCTACAGTCTGCCACTATATATTGCTGCTGCGTTTATATGACGCGGCAGTTTTTTAATAAATACATTCCACATTACAGATTTCATTATCTCTGACATCAAAAGCTATAATATTCTCATTTGTACGGTGATGTGTCATATAATAAAGCCCATCAATCAAAGTTATGTAATATGGCGTACCTCCTGTTACCCCAAAATAATCGTAAACATCTTCATAGTCTCCTTCTTTTAAAGATTCAAGGCTCTTTGTCCTTATAATTGTCGCATAATCCTGATTCTCATTATTATCGGTTGAAACTGTTATATAATAATAGTCCTGTATCTTTGTAATCTGTACCATTCCGGAGATTTCAGGTGCAACCTCATAACGTTCTTTCACCTGAAGAGTATCTTTATCAGCCTTTATTATTTTACTATTATTATGTCCTGACACAAAATATATTCCGTCTTCCATGATTGTAAATGACCTTACATATACTCCATACAGTTCATCAATTTTAATTACATTTTCTACATAGAGATGATTCGTGTCTGTCTCCCTCTTTATATAATACATCTCCCCTGTAATAGAACTCCATACAAGAAAAGCATCCTTTTGTGAATCATATTGAACATAATGCGGCTTCATTCCTATGCCCTCAATTGTCTGCGTATGCACATAGCCGTTTTGCGTTTTTTCAAAACATAACACCCTGTTATTCTCTGTATCATCTATCACAATGGTCTTGCCATCTCCTGCTATAGTATGAGCATAATGGACCTCATTTGTAAGTACTTTCCAGTCTTTTACAGGGTCGGTAAGATTATCATTATATAATATCTGGTCATGATAACAGTCCGCAATAAAATATGTATCTCCTATTTTAGTCAGATATGTTGCCACATTTAAGCTGTCATATTTATTATTCATATCAAGAGGCTTAGTATCCTGCACATCTATGGATTTCGTATTAAATAAATCATCTGCTGAGATTTCTTCAACTGTATCCAGTATTTTAATATCATTTTTCATTTCACCACAGCCTTGCACCAAACAAGTACAAAGAATCACTACGCATATCTTTTTGTATCTCATATAATTTCAATAACCATACCTTTCCAACAAATATATGATATAACAGTTCATCAATAACATGAAAACTGTTACACAATCTTGTACTAAAAGGTTAACTTTATTTTCACATTATCTCATAACCCCTAATTCAAAATAATAAGTCACATTTCAAAAAAATTTTTATTCTACCTGATTAGGATACATCTATAGAGCTAAAATGTCCATTTTTTCTATGTTTATGAACAAAATATGAACATACCGTGAATGGTATGTAAATATAAAACAAATATTAAATGAACATTTTT
>CAMENQ010000212.1 GCA_945928585.1 uncultured Roseburia sp.
TGTTTAAACACATTTTGCCAATCATAAAGATGATAGGAATAAGTATGTATAAGGAAAAGAGAAGTGGAGACGTAAAATGAGTACAGATTTAAATAATGAAAACAATGAAAATATAGAACAGAATGGCAGCGAAGAAAATATAAAAGAAAACTTTGAAGTCATTGATTACGATATAGACGAGGGGCTGAGTTTTGACGAGACTAAAAATATGTTTCCTGAAGAAAAAAAGAAAGGCAGAAAGGAAAAAGAACCTGTAAACTGGAAAAAAGAAGCATTGAGCTGGGTTAAGATGCTTTTAACGGCCGTTGTACTTGCATTTATTATAACAAGGTTTATTATAATAAATGCTAATGTTCCTACAGGCTCTATGGAGGATACCATTCCATCTGAAAGCCGTATAATGGGACTCAGGCTTACATATCTTTTCTCAGAGCCAAAAAGAGGAGATGTTATAGTATTTAAGTATCAGTTTGAGGAAGATACAAATTATGTAAAAAGAATTATTGGACTTCCGGGTGAGACGGTTTATATAAAAAACGGAAGTATAGAGATATATAAGGATGGAGAATATGTGGAAACACTGGACGAGCCATATCTTAAGGAGAAATGGACATGGGAAAATGACGGCTATACTTTTGAAATTCCTGAGGGAAAGTATTTTGTTTTAGGAGATAACAGGAATTATTCAAAGGATACCAGGTACTGGTATAAATATTATTATAAAAATTCACAGTGCAAATACGAGGATTTATTTATAGATGAGGATGCAATACTTGGAAAGGTGTATTTTACTTATTGGCCGCATTTCAGCTTTATAAATGATTAATGTATTAAATATATGGTAAGGCTGTAAGTAATGTGAGGGAGGAACAGACAGGATATGAATATTATAAACACCAATGTACTAACTTCAAATCAATATCACGATGCAGAGTCTCTGATATATCTGTGCAGGCAGGCAGACGGTTCAAAGGGAGTAAGCTTTTTAGAACCTGAGATGAACTATATAAAGGAGTATCCGTGCTTTTTTATGATGTATGAAGGGGCGACTCTGGTAAGCTTTGCATCGGTGTTTATTCCTGACGAGGGTATATGTGAAATATATGCTGATACACTTCCTACAGCAAGGGGTAAAGGATATTTTAAACGTATTCTGAAGATGGTCTTAGAAAAAAACAAAGATTTTAACATAGAAAAAACATACATAGTAAATGACCCTACATGTATTGCAGGAACGAAGGCACTTGAAGCTATAGGAGCAAGACTTGAAAGCTCAGATTACCTTATGAGATATAACAGGGAGTATATACCTGAGCCAAAGCATATTCTTAAGCTTATGGTAGAACCGGAAGAAGACAATGAAAAATACATAACCATGAAAGGAAGAAAGGAAATTGGACGTTGTTATGTGGAATACACAAGAGGAACAGCTTCCATATACGGATTTTTTGTAGAAGAAAAATACAGGGGAAAAGGATATGGAACTGAGACACTGTTGCTTCTGCTTGAACACCTTCTTAAACATGGCTGTACAAAAATTCTCCTCCATGTAAATAATGCAAATAAGGCAGCCCATAAAATGTATTATCACCACGGATTTATACATGATGAGCAGATAGATTACTGGAGGGTATGTTAGCATAATGGAAAACTATAAAATGACTATTCAGTATGAAGGCACAAAATATGACGGCTGGCAAAGACAGGGCAATACTTCAAATACCATACAGGAAAAAATAGAAGAAGTTATATCTAAACTTCTTGACGAAGAAATAGAATTAAGTGCATCAGGAAGAACAGATGCAGGAGTACATGCACTGGGGCAGGTGGCGAATTTTAAAACAGAAAAAGACCTTGATACTGACAGTATGCTGATGCAGATAAACAGATATCTTCCAAAGGATATCAGAGTTTTAGAACTTAAAAAGGCTGATTTAAGATTTCATTCCAGACTGAATGCAAAAAGAAAAACATATGTATACAGGATAGATAATACCCCTTACGGAAGTGTTTTTGACAGAAAATATGCAATGAGATTTAATGAAAAGCTGGATGTTAAAGCTATGACAGAGGCAGCATCATATCTTGTGGGAGAACATGATTTTAAAAGCTTCTGTACAAAAAAGAATATGAAAAAGTCCACAGTGAGGATTATTTATAGTGTGGATATTTCACAGAATAACGGCATTATAGAAATATCATTCTGTGGGAACGGATTTTTATATAATATGGTGCGTATACTTACCGGCACTCTTATGGAGGCAGGCAGAGGGAGAATAAAACCAACTGACATTCCTGATATTATTGAGGCAAAAGACAGGGGAAAGGCAGGTTTTACTGCACAGCCTGAGGGATTGTTTTTAAAATCGGTAGAATACTAAAACCGATATAAGTCTGAAAGGATATATAAACAAATGGACATTGAACATAATGAAAATATTAATACTGATAATATAAAAAAGCTTCTGGAAAATGCAAAGGGACACTTGAAAACAATTAACGCACATAAGCTTCTGGTGATGAAGCACTGTTTTAGGGTAGGACTTTATAAGCAGGGATTAATGCACGATTTGTCAAAATATACACCTACTGAATTTATTACAGGTATAAGATATTTTCAGGGAGATAAAAGTCCGAATGCAGCAGAAAGGGAAGACAAGGGCTTGTCAGAGGCATGGCTTCATCATAAGGGAAGAAATAAACACCATTATGAATACTGGATAGATTATCCCGGCAGAGGTCAGGATATTGCAGGAATGAAGATGCCGGTAAAATATGTGGTAGAAATGTTTTGCGACAGAGTAGCTGCATGTAAGGTATACAATAAAGATAAATACACGGATTCAGATGCACTGAATTATTATTACAGAGGCAGAGAACATTATGTTATTCATCCTGAGTCTGACAGGCTGCTTCATTTTATGCTGAAAATGCTGTCAGAAAAAGGAGAAGATTATACCTTTGAGTATATCAGAAGAAAAATATTAAAATAAAAATAATAAACATAAAAGAAAGAGGCTTTAATATGGCAATACCAAATGACCCTGTTATGCTTTTAAGCTATGTAAATACACAGCTGAGAGATTTTTACTCAAGTCTTAGGGAAATGTGCCTTGCACTTGATTTAAATGAGAGCGATATTGTATCAAAGCTTAAATCTATAGATTATGAGTATGACAGCGGGACAAACAAATTTGTTTAGCAAAAGAGGTACACAATATGTATAGAGAAATATTAGAAAAGCTGGTGGACTGGAAGGAAAGGGAAGGCAGAGGTATATTGTTACTGGCAGGACAGAAGGGTGTTGGAAAAACATATACTCTTAGGGACTTTGGAGACGGATGTTTTAATTATACTGCCATAATTGACTTAAAAAAACAGGATTATATACGTACGTTTTTGGAAGATAATCCGCAGAAGGACAGGCTTTTAAGCATATTTGAAATATCCTGCGGAGGAAGCATGATAGAAGGACAGACTCTTATAGTGCTGGAAAATGCAGATGCATTGTCAGATATACGCAGTCTGATACATTTTTTAGATGACAATATGAAAGAATATCATATAGTCATAACTTCCTCTATAAGAGAAAAGGAATTTATGGAAAGGGTTGGCGACGGGGCAGGACTTATTCAGATTATGCACCTGTATCCACTGAACTTTAAAGAGTTTTTAAATATACTGGGCAGCGACAGCCTTACTGAAAAAATAAAGGATAGCGGTAAAATGCCACTTTCTGCTGAGGATAAAAAAACACTTGATAAATATATGAGAATGTATTTATATATGGGTGGTATGCCGTCAGTTGTTCAAAAATATATTGATACTGAAAATATGCAGGTAGTTCAAAATGAAAAGGACAGACTTTTAGAGAATTTTGTAAATGACATAAATCAGATAGAATATAAAGCACTGTCGGATAAGGTGATGCAGGTATGGAAAAGTATTACTGCACAGCTTGAAAAAGAAAATAAAAAATTTCAGTTTGGAGTAGTAAAGCTGACGGCAAGAGCAAGAGAATATAATGATGCCGTTGAATGGCTGTATAAAAACAAATATTTTGATAAGGTTTACAGATCTAAGGAGCCGGTAAATAAGCTTTCAGACCATCTGGACAAAAAATCATATGAGGTATATGTGACTGACATAGGACTTCTTGCGTCTATGTATAACATATCCTATGAGGAGATGTGTGAATCGGAGGATGTATCACAACTAAAGGGCGGAGCACTTGTTGAACAGTTTGTATATCAGGAGCTTACTTCAAATGAAAATATAAGTGAGATTTTTTACTGGATATCAGAGGCCACTGCTAAAATTGAGTTTATGTTTGAGGATAGCGGAGAGATAATACCTGTAGAGATAAACTTAAATGAGAACACTAAAGCACAAAGCATGAAGGTATATAAATCACGATATAAGCCTGTTATGTGCATTACAATTACAAAAGACAATATGGATATGGGAGGAGGAGCCATACGCCTTCCTATGTATGCCATATGGAATTTATA
>CAMENQ010000213.1 GCA_945928585.1 uncultured Roseburia sp.
ATCTATTTTTGTGAAATCTTCGAATTTCTTTCCTCAAAATCCTTGATAAGCTGTACTGCATAAGATACCTGCCCGTCCTTGTCTATATTTACGCTAAAGCTCTTTATTTTCCCGTAATCATCTCCAAGTTCTTCCTTAAGAGTTGCAAAATTCTCTCCTGCACTGTCAAGAACAGATTCATACTTTGCCCTTATATCAGCATCTGCCGCCATATCCTCTAGTGCTTCCGGAGCTATCAGTACACTGTATTCCTTATCAGTCTGTCTTGCATAATAATCCTGTTCATCATCTGTTGACCATCTTGCAACAGAGATTTCCATGTTACCGTACTTCTCTCTTAGCTCCTCTAAGACTTTCTTTGCAGAATCACTAAGTTCAATGCCCTCCTGAATTCCGTTGCTGTCAAGAGTCTTATACTCTGTCTCTGCTTTTGATGCTGCTATAGGTCTGCTATAGCCAGCCTTTGGAATATCTCTTGATTTTCCATTTATTTCTACCGTATCCTGACCGTTAGTTAATTTTACATTCTTAGTCTTATCCTTTGAAGATGTTGTTACCTTATACTTAGTATCCTTCTGGTCTGCTGCCACCTGATTAGCCAGAAAACCTGTATTTCCCATTAATGTACTATAGTTGATTCCATTCATATGTTGTACCAGCCTTTCATAAAACTTTGTATGTTTAGGGACTCCCTTCCCTAATAAACACTAAAACATTACCTTACTTTTTTATTATATCGGCTGTTACCTGCTTAAACTTTACATGTTATGAAATCAAAACTCTCTTTTTTCCATGGCTCTGATACTGATTCCTGCTGAAATTACAAAACATACTGCCATGGCAAAAATTGTGAGCACTATCAGCAAAGGTGTATTTAAATCATCAAACAATCTGATCATTCCCTGTATCCATAATGATAATGCCTCTTCACTTTTAAATACTGCCAGAAGACCTTTCTTAGCCACAAATCCAGCAACTAGGATACCTACGACCATACCCATAAGTACCATACGTCCGTTCTCACCACCAAACTTAATCTGAACAGGAATCATGATAAGCTGGAACAATGATAAAACTACTAACAGAATTAATGCTATTTTTACCACCTCTATTATATCACTGTCTGCAACAATGCAGGAAATTGCAGTAGAAACACCCCAGCAGGCAAAACTGCATATAAATGAAAATGCATATTTCTCTAACGCATAGGTCTTTCTCTGAACCGGTAATGTCATAAGAAACATTGTGCTTTTATCAAACTCATCAGTTGATATGGTTGAAAGCACTAAAGTTCCTCCAAGTATTGTCACATAAGATATGATAAAACTGCCTGCCATATCAGCCGGCATCATAAATACAAATAATGAAATAAATAATAGTATGCCTAAAAACTTCTTATTTTTAGATATAATACAAAAATCTTTTATCAATAATCCTCTCATACTGCCTCTCCCTTCGTAAGTAGTAACATCAAATCATCAATATTTCCGTTTTCCATCACTATGTCACGGTAATTATCAAGATAAAACTGTTTTTCCTTTGTAAGCAGCTGATATCCAAAGTTCTCCGGCTTACAATATAAAATGTAGCGTTTATCCATTTTCTCATACTGCTCCTTACTTACTTTAAGTGTTGCATAATCTGAAAGCAGTACATCTGTATCCTCATGAAGTAATATGCTTCCATTCTGAATAAAATAAAAATCATCGCAAAGTCCTTCCAAATCGGAAGAGATATGAGAGCTGATAAGAATTGCCCTGCCCTCTTTATCCATAAATTCTCTCATTTCATCCAGAATTTCATTCCTTATAACTGAGTCAAGCCCAACCGTCGGTTCATCCAGAAGAAGAAGCTTTGCATCATAACTCATGGCAACCAGTAGTTTAAGTTTTGCTTTCATTCCGGTTGAGAATTCCTTAAGCTGTTTATCAAATGGAAGCTGATACTGCTCACATTTTCTTACAAACTGCTCCTTATTAAATCTGTGGTACATGGCTTTCATGATTTTTACTATATCTTTTATCGTAAGCATGCAGCTGAAAGTATTCTCCGAAAGTACGACTCCTATGTCTTCTTTATCAGAAACAGTTAATTTATTCTGATTCTTTCCAAGAATTTCGATTGAACCCCCATCTGTCTTGATCAGTCCTAAAACAGCCTTAAATAGTGTACTTTTTCCGGCTCCGTTTGCTCCGATAATACCTGTTACACATCCTTCTTTCACCTGTATGGAACAATTTAATTCAAATCCATTGTATTGCTTTTTTACATTCTCTGCCTGAAGTAGCATACGCTATTCCTCCTCCATAATTATGTTAAATAACTCTCTTATTTCCTCATCTTTCATGCCGCAATGTCGTCCGGTTCTTATGGCATCCTCAAGCTTCTCTTCCACTTCTTTCTGCTTTTCCTCCTGCATGACATTCTGATTGCCTTCTGATACAAAACTGCCTTTTCCATGCACCGTTACGATAAATCCCTGCTCCTCAAGCTGGTCATACGCCTTCTTAACAGTAAGTGCACTGATTTTCAAGTCCTTTGACAGACTTCTTACGCTTGGAAGCATAGTTCCTTCAAGCAGCTTCTTTTCCATAATCATAGCCTTAATCTGCCGGATAATCTGTTCATAGATTGGCTCCATCGATGAATTGCTTATTATGATATTCACTTTTATCCTCCAAAATTAAATGCTGTTTAATAAAAAATACTGTTATATACTGTTTATCTTTTTCTTGATTAACAGTATATAACAGTATCAAACAGTTGTCAATAAATATTTTAATTCATAATTGCCCAAAAAAGTGCATGCCTACGCATGCACTTTAAAAAAATTTCTGCAGAACTACTGCAAAATAAATTTGTCCACTATAACTTTCAAATCATCAGCACAACCATAACACTTTGTAACCATATCATTTGTCTCAGAAGACTTTTCTACAATATCGCTTGTCTTTTCAGCAATATCAGTTACCCCATAAGCTGCTTCATTTACAGTGTCCTTTATACCATCAAGTGATTTTGCAGAAGAATCTATCAATGTATTTAAACGCTTAATAGCATCCTTAACCTCGTTCATATTATTTCTATAAGAATCTGCATCCTCCTGATACTGTACACTGACTTCCTTAAATTCTTTATAATCTCCAATTACTGTTTTCTCCAAAAATTCCGTTGTTTCTTCCATACATTCCGTCATATTGTCAACAGCACTGTTAACTTCCTGCACTATTGTTCCAATATCTGCAATCGCCTTTGAAGTCTGATTTGCAAGACTTCCTATTTCTGTTGCCACAACCGCAAAGCCTTTACCTGCTTCTCCTGCTCTGGCTGCCTCAATACTTGCATTTAATGCCAATAGTCCGGTTTGAGTAGATATTTCCATAATAGTGTCGGTGAGTTCATTAATCTTATCAACAGCTTTAGATCCTTCAATAGCTTTCTGTGATTTCTCTTTAACATTTTTATACATATCTATAGTACATTTGCTTGCCTGTTCAGTCTTACTTCCCAGATTTCTGGCACGTTCCATTACTTCATCTGAAGCATCAGCTCCTCTTTGTGCCATATCCGTTATTGATTCGGCATCATTCCGCATTTCCTGGACGCTTTCATTAATGGAAATTGTTGTAGCAGCTGTTTCTTCCATGCCTGCTGCAAGCTCCTGTGTAGTAGCAGAATTATCCGTACACATACTGTTTATTGTCTCACTTGCCTGCCTTAATCCACTTACATTGGCAGTAATCTGACCACTCACATTATTAATGTTAATTACCATATCTCTAATATTTTTACGCATATCATATACTTTTCTTGCCATCTGCCCCGTCTCGTCTTTTCTTTTCTGAAGCTTTTTATCATCTTCATTATGAGTAAAATCCAGTTGTGATGTAGTTTCTATAATCTGTGTAAGCTGTTTGATCGGCTTACATATAAACAGACTTACTATATATCCGATTATCAGACATTCAACAAGTATCATGACTGCTATGCTTCCCATTGACTTAGCAATTTCATTTATGGGTGATACGATTTCACCCTTGTCTGCCGTTACCACTACAACCATGTTGCTTTTCGTAATTGCATAACCGGCATACTTTATTTCACCTTTGTAGTCATATTCCACTACTTCATTTTCCGGTATTTTTCCGGACTGAATCCCGGATATTACACCTTTAATAATTGAATTTTCTACCGGCTGACCTATTTTCTCAGAATTTGGATGATAAAGCATGGTTCCTTCCGAATCTACCAGGTATGCATAAGCAGATTCTACACCTTTCATTTCAATTCCCTTCATAATGACCGCATATTCTTCGCTGTTTGCCAGTTCATCCGGTATATTATTCATTGTATAAGCCGCCTGTTCTACAAGACTTAAAATGTAATTTTGATTAGTATTCTCCACAATCGTTTTCGACTTTAGGCTGGCAGCAAGCACACTTCCAATGAGTGAATATACAACTATACATACTACAAGTATCAGAATTCTAAAAGAAATA
>CAMENQ010000214.1 GCA_945928585.1 uncultured Roseburia sp.
TAGTAAAGAAAATTATTGTACAATGTTAGTTTTGTGTGATAATATAATAATATATAAAAAGTGGTACGTGAAAAGATAATGTATTATAAACAAAGAAGGGGGTATCTTATGATAAAACGGAAAAGAAATTCATTAATTTGTTTAGGTATAATGTTTATATTATCAGCCTGTTCATCACCGGAAGGAAGTATTGAAGAAAATATAGCCGATGATGGCATAAGCGGTATAAAACCACCTGAGGGCTGTGAGATAGTAGAAAATACAGAAGATTTTGAGTCGGTGACAGATGACCAGAACTTCAACGAAAAGACTGATATGAGAACATCTGTATATTTTGCAAATATTGCCATAGCAGAAGATGGGTTATATTTAAACAACAATGATTTATTAATATATTATGATAAAAAGACAGGAAATAGTGACCTTTTATGCGGAAAGCCGGATTGCGAGCATATAAGTGAGGATTGTAATGGATATGTAATGTCTTCAAGTTATATTCAGTATTATAATGGAGATTTATATACTGTTAAAAACTATTACAGCCTTGTAAAAATTTCAACTGATGGTACTGTCAGAGAGAACTTGGGTAAGCTTAATATATCAGGTGATTTAAACGGAGGGTCTATCAATTGGTATATACACAGAGGATATATATATTATTGGTATGCAAGCGGCACCAGTATAGGAAATGATGAAACATATTATATTAATGGAAGTAATTGCATATATAGAAAAGCATTGGACAAGAACAGTGAGCCTGAGTGTATTATGGCATTGCCTATAGAGAAAGTTTCTGCAAGTCATAGAATTGTTGGAGTTGGCTCCTATGTTTACATAATAATTGATGAAGCAGGCATATACAGATATAATACGGAGAGCAATAAAATCGAATGGTTTAAGGATTTGGGAAATGTAATGCGTGGAGCAGCTATTTATGACAATAAGATATACTATGCACAGTTTTATGAAGATAAAGAAAAAACAATAATTTATAGTTATAATATAGAAAGTAACAAAAAAGAAGTATTTCTGGAAATAGATAAAAAAGTAGGGATAAGCAGTTGGGATGAGGATTTTTTTTACATAACATATGAATATTCTGAAAATCAATGGATAACGGAGGTAATAAACTGGAAGGGAGAATATGTGGCGAAGATTCCTAACTGGGAGAGTGTTGAGGCTTCTAATTGTAAGGCAAAATACAGGATGTGGGCAATTACTGATGCTGATAGAATATATATTATAAGTGATATATTTTTGGATTCGTCAGATGATAATATATATACTCCCGGTATAGCTAATGCATATTCAATTATAGAATATATAGAAAAGGAAGACTTACAGGACGGCGAATACAAAATAAAGGAATGGAGCGAGATTAAGGAGGCCAAAGAATGAGGGAATTTATGCGCATTATAAAGGACAGGCGTTTTCTTATAGTACTGTTATTAGTACTGTTTGTAAACGGAATACTTGAATACAACGAGATGAAACCAAACGAGGAAGTCCTGACCTACAACGAAAGTTTTTATGGAGAAGATTATTCGGAAAAAGTAGAAAAAATAAGAGAGGAATTGGAACAGGAATACAGCAGCTTGTCGTTGGAGGAAAAGGTTAATAAGCTTCAGAAAATAAACGATGAATATAACAATGCAGCAAATGAATTCTGGACGCAGGCAGTTTCTAATTGGGATGGAATACAGGAATTACCGTCACTTAATGATTATTACCTGACATTGACGGAAGAAGAAAGACAGTATTATGGTGCGGTAATTGGTATGCTTTCAGATTATAATTATGTGCTTGAATACAGTAAAGACATTCAGAATATTTTAGACAGGGCAGATAAGCAGATGGAGGATACGGGAGTATTTAAGGAAGACTCATTTGCAGGAAGAAACATAGTAAAAACTAAGAAGGATTTTCAGAAAATAGCTGACATTGAGCCGGTACCATCACAGCAAAGCTCCTATGAACTTTTATTTAATTACAATTTATCTGATTTTATAATGATAATATCAGTTCTTGCAGTTGTGCTTATTGTGCTGGACGAGAGAAAAAAAGGATTGTGGGAGTTTACATATTCCATGTCAGGCGGCAGGGTAAAACTGGCAGCAAGCCGTATAATGGCTATGGCAGCAGCATCAGTTATTACAGCCACACTGGTTTATGCCGAAAACCTTATAATAACAGGTTATATGGGGGATGGCTTTGGAGATTTAACCATACCTATCCAGTCTGTGTGGGTGTGTGAAAAGGTAACACTGACTGTAAATATATGGCAGTATCTTTTAATTATTCTTATTTGGAAAATACTTGTGCTTATGCTTGTAGGATTGTTCTTTATGGGACTTTCCCTTGTGCTTAAGGGATATATGAAGGTATTTTTTATAGGTGCGGCAGTTCTCATAGCGGAATATATAGCCTATGGAAGTATTGATATGCACAGTAAATACAGTATGTTTAAATACATAAATATATTTGCATGGTTTGATTCTGAATGGTGTATGAGAAATTATTTAAATCTTAACATATTAGGACAGCCGGTAAGCCTTTATACTGCTATGTGCGTGACTGTACCTGTGCTGTTAATAATCATAGGATTGTCAGTATTAATGTCAGGAAAAGTAAGACCATTTGCCATAAGGGCCGGAAAAATAAAGAAGATTTTTGACAATATTGTGGTAAAAATTAAACCATACAGATATGAAAATATGTTTCTGACAGAGTGCTATAAACAGTTTATAGTGCAGAAAATATGGATAATAATGGTGCTTGCCATAGTCTTAGGAGCCTGTTTTTATGACGGAGGAGAGGTAGGCTATGATTATAAGGGAACATTATATCAAAAGTATATGGAAATGATTACCGGAAGTGTAACGGAGGGAAAAAAGGATTATCTTGAGAAAGAACTAAAGGTATGGCAGAAAAAATATGATGAGCAGGCAAAACTTTTGGAAAATCCTGATAAATTGACAGAGACAGAAAGAAAGACGGCAGAATCTAAAAAAGAGCAGTATGCCATATCTGTTGAGTGTGTAAATGAATTAATAACAGAGGTTGACAGACTGCTTCTTGAGCAGGAAAACGGTTCAGATGTAAAAATAATAAATATGGTAAGTTACAGGTATCTTATCGGAGAGCAGTCTTTAGAAAGAAATACAAATGACGCAATGATAATACTTACGTTGGCAGTCCTTGCAGCATCAGTTATTTTAAGCAGCGAAAATACAATGAATGTAAGGGGCTTTGTAAAAAGTACCAGGCATGGAAGAAAAAAATTTATGGTCTGTAAGTATGGAACGCTTTTTGTTGAAGAACTGATTATTTTTATACCTTTTATAGTGTCTGAATTTTTAACGGTCAATTCAAAATACAAAATTACATGGCTTAACGCATAAATTAAAAGTCTTGATTTTGCGGCGGATTTTCCGTTTGATGTAAAAATAAGCACGGCAATAGCTATGGAATATATAGTATTGTTTTTGATTTTATATGCTGTTATGGTAATTGTTATGTATATTTCATCAAGAATGAAAAATATAACGGCAGCAGTAGTTATGTCAATTATGATTATAGTATTGCCGGCAGCATTTTATTATATGGGCTTTTCAGGAATATCATTATTCACGGTATTGGATGAGCTTGTTGTAAGTAACTGGATGTTTTGATTATAAAAGAAACTATAGTGGATTGGTGTTGAAGGGAAACAGATTTGTAAAGAAACCATAATTCATAAAAGTTAGCAGTATGGAGGATTTGTATGTCAGATATAACATTAGAATTTAAAAACTTAACAAAGCAGTATGGAGAAAAAAAAGCGCTTTCAGATTTTACAACCACCTTAAAGCCGGGTATTTACGGCTTGTTAGGGCCAAACGGTGCAGGAAAAAGTACACTTATGAATTTGCTTACTGATAATATCAGGCGCACCTCAGGAGAGATTTTATATAATGGGGAGGAAATATTAAAGCTTGGAGCCGAATTCAGGAAAAAAATAGGCTATATGCCACAGCAGCAGGGAATGTATGACCATTTCAGCGGTGAGCGTTTTTTGTACTATGTTGCAAATTTAAAGGGAATTAAGCGAAAGGAAGCAAAAAAACAGATAGACAAATATTTAAATATGGTTGGTCTTACAAAGGACAAGGGAAATAAGCTTGGGGGATACTCAGGAGGAATGAGGCAGAGGCTTATGTTTGTGGCAGCCATGCTTGGTGAGCCGGAAATACTGATTTTGGATGAGCCTACAGCAGGACTTGACCCGGAGGAAAGAATAAAGATAAGAAATTATGTATCGGAGCTTTCGGGAGAAAGAATTGTAATACTTGCAACCCATGTGGTAAGTGACATAGAGTGTATTGCATCGGAAATCCTGCTTCTTAAAAAGGGAGAACTTATATGTAAGGATACGCCTTCAGCCCTTGTTAATTCAGTGGCAGATAAAATATATGTAAAAAACTGCAGTCACACAGAGCTTAAAGACCTTATGAAA
>CAMENQ010000215.1 GCA_945928585.1 uncultured Roseburia sp.
AGAACTTCTTCACTCATAGCCTCTGCTCTGAGTGATTAGAAGTTCTTTTCATACTATGTAAACAAAGAAATATATTATATATAGAAAAAACAGCATAAAATAAGGAAAAAAGCGACAATGAGAAAATATAGAACGGTTACAATAAATGACTATGATAGTCAACAGAAATAAAAAATAACACAAATGAAAAGCGACCACTTTCGTGATCGCTTTTCGTTAAGGGGAGTATAAATAATTAA
This sequence comes from uncultured Roseburia sp., assembly GCA_945928585.1. Taxonomy (GTDB): domain Bacteria; phylum Bacillota; class Clostridia; order Lachnospirales; family Lachnospiraceae; genus CAG-303. The sequence goes on from CAMENQ010000215.1 coordinate 240, forward strand.
TATATAAGGGTTGTAAAGAGGATTGAAGGAGTATCTCTTTACTGATATTAGTATATCAATTATGACCTAAAAGGTCAATATTTTTGTAAAAACAAATTTTACCAAAGTAGAAACATTATATTTGGGCAGTGTTTCCAAAGTTAACCAGATATGTAAATAAAATGTATGGTATAAATTTGCGTAAATGTGCAAATGATATTCATGTAACGCGAATAAGCGTTTAGAATATACAAAAAATACAAAAGGTATGTTCTAAAAATGGGAATATCCCATAAATTTGGAGGTAGAAAAAATGTCAGCAACAAATAACAATTATGAAAGCAAGCAGAATAACAAAATGGACAACAACACAAAGAGCAACACAGGCAACAACTACAGCAATGGCTATAGTAACAACACAAACAATTCTGAGAATAATGCAAAGAATGCTGAAAACAATTCAAAGAATGCAAAGAACAGTAACGATGAGTATAGCAGCCAGAAGAACAGCTCAGGCAGCAGCAATAAATTTTAACTTTTTCCTGGAGGGTGGTTTAGAAAAGCCACCCTTTTCTCTTGACATAGATTTGTGTAAACATATATTATAGAACTATGAGAAAATTTGAATTGATAGCCCCATGCCATTTTGGACTTGAGGCAGTATTAAAAAAAGAAATAATTGATATTGGTTATGATGTTATACAGGTAGAAGATGGTCGTGTAACATTTCTTGGAGATGAAGAAGCTGTATGCAGGGCAAATATATGTCTCAGAACAGCAGAGAGGATTCTTATTAAAGTAGGAAGATTTCATGCTGAAACTTTTGAAGAATTGTTTGAAAATACAAAGGCACTGCCATGGGAGGAATATATACCGACAGACGGTAAATTCTGGGTAGCCAAAGCGGCAAGTGTTAAAAGCAAGCTTTTTTCGCCATCTGACATACAATCAATAATGAAAAAAGCCATGGTTGAGAGGCTAAAACAGATATATCATGTAAGCTGGTTCAAGGAGGACGGTGACAGCTTTCCAATCAGGGTATTTTTGATGAAAGATGAAGTTACTGTCGGATTAGATACTACCGGTGAGTCGCTTCATAAGAGAGGCTATAGAAGACTGACGGCAAAGGCTCCTATTGCAGAGAATCTTGCAGCATCACTTATAATGCTTACACCGTGGAATAAGGACAGAATACTTGCTGATCCATTCTGCGGAAGTGGCACCATACCTATTGAAGCTGCGATGATGGCGGCAAATATAGCACCAGGCATGAAGAGAGGCTTTACGGCATTAAAATGGAATCATATAATAGAAAGAAGAACATGGGATGACAGTTATGATGAGGCACGTTCTCTTGTAGATATGTCTGTTAAGACAGAAATCCTTGGAATGGATATTGATGAGGAAATGATAAAGGTATCCATGCAGAATGCCCGTTTTGCAGGTGTAGATAAACTGATACATTTTGAAACACAGAGTGTGGATAAGTTTAAACATGATGGAAAATATGGTTTTATTATAACTAATCCGCCTTATGGAGAGAGACTTGAAGAGAAGGCTGCGATACCACCTTTATATAAAAAGATAGGTGAACGCTTTAAATTGCTGGATACATGGTCATTATATCTTATAACTTCCTATGAAGGAACAGAGAAAGAGATAGGAAGAAAAGCTGACAAGAACCGTAAAATATATAATGGTATGATGAAGACATATTATTACCAGTTCCTTGGTCCCAGACCTCCCAAGAATATTATCCAAAGGTCAAAACTATAGAGGGGAAAGGAATTAACGGGTCATGATGAAACGTGACAAGCTCCATCGTAATACTTTAATTATAACGGGAATATTTGCTTTTTTAGCTTTCGTGCTGATGTTCGTTTTTAAAAGCAATGAAGTATTTTGGGAAATTCATGCTCTGGCTACACCCACATGGGAGAGTTCGATTACGAATCCTGTTTCAGGGGCACGACACAGTATGAATGTAAATTTTAAAAGTGAGCACCAGTCAAAACTGGTTATACCACTTTCATATCCTGTATCTAATAATCAGATTACGATAAAAGAAGAATTTACGCAGAATAAATTAGTGGTTACATTGCATGAGGCATCAGACTGTATAAATGAAGATACAACAATTGTTACAGATACAAGATATATGGAGGCTGTTGGAGTATATAAGCAGAACTCGGATATCGTGGTAGAAATATATTGTAACAGCCCATACGAATATACTATGACAAAAGAAAATAGTTCTCTTGAAATAAAATTTGAACAGCTTAGGACAGTATATGATAAAGTGGCTGTTATATATATACCATACGAGAGCAGAAACAGACTTTCTAAAGCTGAATGGCAGGAAGAACTGTATGAGACAGCAAGGCAGAAGAACATGAAGTTATATCTGTCGTATGGAATGCAGGAAAGGTATACGCAGGATGATATAGTGTCGTTTGCTAACCGTGTCAGGGCTGATGCATTGGTTGGAGTAGAGTTTTGCAATGATGGCAGCAGTAAAAAAATGACAGCGGTATGTAATTCTACATATTTTATTCCTGATTTTGGAAGTGTCCAGCTTGCGGGGATGCTTGGTGAAACATTTAAAGATGAAATCAATATGAATTTTGAAGGCATAAGAGAGTGCCATGATGATGAAGCTATTGTTAAAGATGCAATTGTACCAGCAGCAATGATAGTGGCAGATGGTATGGATGACAGCTTTGACCTTGACATTATGACAGCATTGTGCCAGACACTGGACCGAATAGCACAGCAAAATGATGAGGAATAGAAGGATCAGACGGAGGATTAGATGAGTAATATAAATAAAATTGTATTTGCAACAGGAAATGCAGGTAAAATGAAGGAAATCAGAATGATACTTGCAGATATCGGAATGGAGATTCTTTCGATGAAAGAGGCCGGTGTTGCGGTTGAAGTAGATGAGAACGGAACGACATTTGAAGAAAATGCAGTGATTAAAGCTGCTGCAATAGCAGAAGAATTGAAAGCCAAGGGAGAAAACGCTATAGTGCTGGCTGATGATTCGGGGCTTGAGATAGATTATCTTAATAAAGAACCAGGAGTTTATTCTGCAAGATATATGGGAGAGGATACATCATATCATATAAAAAATGCAAATCTTATTGAAAGATTAAACGGTGTACCTGATGAAAAAAGGACTGCGCGGTTTGTATGTGTGATCGCAGCTGTTATGCCTGATGGAAAAGAATACACAACACGTGGTACAATTGAAGGAATAATTGGATATGAAGAACGGGGAGAAAATGGATTTGGATATGATCCTATATTTTATTTACCTGAATATAAGTGTTATTCAGCTGAACTTTCACCCGACGAGAAGAATAAAATAAGCCATAGGGGAAAGGCATTGGAACTTATGAAGGATATTCTTAGAAAAAATGTGTAGGATAAAGGGAAAAATACATGAAAATACTTATAGTAAGTGATACGCATAGAAAAAATGAAAATTATTTAAAGGTTTTACAATTAGTTGGTAAATTGGATATGGTCATACATCTTGGCGATGTAGAAGGAAGTGAATATACAATTCGCGAGGCTGCTGGATGCCCTGTAGAAATGATAGCAGGAAATAATGATTTTTTTTCAGATTTACCATCAGAAAAGACTTTACAAATAGGTAAGTATCGTGTTATGATAACACACGGTCACCAATATTATATTGGAATGGGTAATGAAATGCTTAAAGAAGAAGCTATTGCAAATGGAGTCGATATTGTAATGTATGGACATACCCATAGACCGGTTATAGATATATCGGATGATATCATAATGCTGAATCCGGGAAGCTTGTCTTATCCAAGACAGGATGATAAAAAACCTTCATACATAATTATGGAGATTGGTTCAGCAGGTGAAGCAACTTTTTCATTACAGTATTTGTAAACAGATTTTTATATCTAAAAATAAAAATAAAAAAGTTAAAAAAAGTTGTTGACAAATGAAATAAGCTGATATATAATGATTAATGTCGCTGCGAGAGATACGGCGACACAAGGAAAGAGTGTTAGTACTCAATACAGAACGGGGTGTGGCTCAGCTTGGCTAGAGCGCCTGCTTTGGGAGCAGGAGGTCGCAGGTTCGAATCCTGTCACCCCGACTACACAAAAAACTTTCCGAAATACCTGCGGGTGTAGTTCAATGGTAGAACACCAGCCTTCCAAGCTGGATACGTGGGTT
>CAMENQ010000216.1 GCA_945928585.1 uncultured Roseburia sp.
AATGCGAATTTATAAGTGCCGCTGCCGAGCGGCACTTTTTTATTTAATAGGAAATCCCTAAAGCAACAGCGTGAAATAACGCCACAAAAAATTCGCGAATGCGAATTTATAAGTCTCGCTGTCTGGCGAGACTTTTTTATTTTATATTATTTTCCATAAGAAATTTCCTGTCCTTCTTATCAAGCTCCACATTTTCAAACATATCAGGTCTGTTTTCATACGTTCTTATAAGCGACTGGTTGCGTCTCCATCTTTCTATGTTGGCATGATGACCGCTAAGTAAAACTTCCGGCACTTTTACTCCCATAAACTCCTCAGGTCTTGTATACTGCGGATATTCTAGCAGATTGTCCGTAAAACTTTCTGTTTCAGCACTTATATCATTGTTAAGCACTCCCTTTACGTGTCTTGATATAGCATCAATCATTACCATGGCAGGAAGCTCTCCTCCTGTAAGAACGTAATCTCCTATGGATACATTGTCAGTGACTATCATATCAAGAACTCTCTGATCTATCCCCTCATAGTGTCCACATAGAAAAACAAGATTTTCTTCAGCAGCAAAATCTCTTGCCATTTGCTGGTTAAAAGTCTTTCCTGTAGGCGTAAGGAATATTACTCTTGGTTTTTTATTAATATGACTCTGCTCATTCTGTTTTTTTATTTTATTCTCTATACTCTTATAACAGTCGTAAACAGGCTGTGCCTGCATTACCATTCCTGCTCCTCCGCCATAGGGATAATCGTCTACATGATTATGCTTATCAAGAGTATAATCCCTTATATTTACAGCCTCAAGGCTTATAAGTCCGTTTTCAATAGCCCTGCCTGTTATGCTTGTATTTAAGCCGTTTACTATCATATCGGGAAACAATGTCATTACATAAAAATTCATTAATCCATCAATCCTTCCAGCACATGCACCGTCATCTTTTTTTCTTCTACGTTTACGTCAAGTATACACTGGTCAATATTTGGAAGCAGAAGCTCACTGCCGTTTTCAAGTATAATAACATAAACATCATTTGCACCTGTCTGCATTACATCATTAAGTATACCAAGCTTCTTTCCTTCCTCATCAAAGACCTCCATATCAATAAGGTCTGCTATATAATACTCATTTTTTCCAAGTGGCACGGCATTTTCTCTTGTAACAAGCAAATCCTTTCCCTTGTATTTTTCTATGTCATTTATATTATCAATACCCTTGAATTTTAATATAACCATATTTTTAAAATACTTTACACCCTGAACCTGAAGCTCAAGCTTTTCTTTTCCTGTGTCAAGTATTACATTTTTCAAATCATCAAATCTATTTACATCATCAGTAGTAGGATAAACCTTCACCTCACCGCGTATGCCGTGGGTATTGGCAATTACACCTACCCTAAATAAATCATTGTCCATATTTTTCCTCCATTTTTATTCTGTTCAGCATTATCTAAAACGCGCATCCCATATAAGCAGATTTCTTCTCTGTAAAAAATGTTTTACATAAATATGTTGTTTTTTAATTTAACACATAACAGAAAAGATATGGGTGTGCATTTAATACCCACTCATATCTTTTCAATCCTCTGACATTATTCTATTGTAATATATCTACAATAACTCTCTTGTCTGTTTTTGAGGCAGCCGCTTTCACGACTGATCTTATTGCATTGGCAATTCTACCCTGCTTGCCAATAACTTTCCCCATATCGCTATCTGCAACTTTAAGCTCTATAACCAGACCTTTTTCAGTCTCTCTTTCAGTTACAACGACCTGGTCAGGATAATCAACTAATTCCTTTGCGATAACTTCTACTAACTCTCTCATTTTTTAACCATACCTTTCAGTTTGGGAGAAATTACTTCTCAATGCCAGCCTGCTTTAAAAGCTTAGCAACAGTCTCTGTTGGCTGTGCTCCGTTAGCTAACCATTTCTTTGTTAATTCCTCGTTAACTGTTACAGCGCTTGGCTCTAAGTTTGGATCATAAGTACCGATTTCCTCGATGAACTTTCCGTCTCTTGGAGATCTTGAATCTGCTACTACTATTCTATAGAAAGGAGCCTTCTTCTGTCCCATTCTTCTTAATCTAATCTTTACTGCCATTTTTTTCACCTCCTTGGATTTTTCTGCCACAATCTGTGGTCTTACATTCTGTAACTTAATTTTATAAATGTCTTTTTAAGACTATATATACAAATAGCGTTTCCGCTATCTGATATCAATTAATAATAATTTTCCCGCATATGATATTAACAGGATTTCATCATTGCTTGGATTAAAATGGAAGCTTAAATTTTCCAAACATTCCTCCGCGTTTTTTTCCGTTCATCATGCCGCTCATCTGCTTCATCATCTTTCTTGACTGTTCGAACTGCTTTACCAGTCTGTTGACTTCTGCAATATCAACACCGGCACCTTTTGCAATACGGTTCTTTCTTGAAGGATTTAAAAGACCTGGATTTGACCTTTCCTTCGGTGTCATGGAATATATGATGGCTTCCACTCTGCCTAGTGCTTTGTCATCAGGCAAATCGGCACCTTTAAGCTGACCGCCTATACCCGGCATCATACTAAGGACATCGGATAATCCACCCATCTGTTTAATCTGCTGCATACTTTCAAGATAGTCATCAAAGCCGAATTCTGCTTTTTTAAGCTTTTTTTCCATTTCTTTGGCTTTTTCTGCATCTACTGCCGCCTCAGCCTTTTCTATAAGGGTAAGTACGTCACCCATTCCGAGTATACGCGAAGCCATACGATCAGGATAAAACTGCTCCAAATCCGTAAGCTTTTCTCCTATACCGGAAAATAGAATAGGCTTTCCTGTAACGGCTCTGATTGAAAGAGCTGCACCACCTCTTGTGTCACCGTCAAGCTTTGTAATGATAACTCCGTCAATGCCAATTTTTTCATCAAATGTCTTTGCTACATTTACTGCCTCCTGACCTGTCATAGCATCAACAACAAGAAGTGTCTGGTCTATATCAATGTTCTCTCTTATTTCTATAAGCTCAGCCATCATATCTTCGTCTATCTGAAGACGGCCTGCAGTATCTAAGATAACAACATTCATATCGTTTGTTTTTGCATGTTCAATGGCTGCCTTTACGATATTTAAGGGCTTGTTTCCTGTTCCCATGGAAAATACGGGAACTCCGGCTTTCTCACCATTGACCTTTAACTGTTCTATGGCTGCAGGTCTGTATATGTCTCCTGCAACAAGAAGCGGTTTCTTTCCTTTGCTTTTAAGCTTTAAGGCAAGCTTTGCCGCCATAGTGGTTTTACCTGCACCCTGAAGTCCCATCATCATAAGGACTGAAATCTCAGAACCGGACTTTAACTTAAGTTCTGCTGTCTCAGAGCCCATGAGGGCAACCATCTCCTCATTTACTATCTTTATAACCATCTGTCCCGGAGTAAGACTTGTAAGCACATCCTGTCCTACTGCTCTTTCCTGAACTGAGTTTATAAACTGCTTTACAACCTTAAAGTTTACATCTGCCTCGAGAAGTGCCATTTTAACCTCTTTAAGTGCAGCCTTAACATCTGCCTCAGACAATCTTCCCTTTCCCCTAAGGTTTTTGAATATATTTTGTAATTTATCGGATAAGCTTTCAAATGCCATGCCGATACCTCCTAATTAAAAAGTATCATCCAGTATATGACCTGATATACACTTTATCTCGTCTATAAGCTTTAAATCTTTTTCCAAAACAAACTGGTCAGCAAGACTGCTTATTTGGGCTACAAGCTCCTTAGTCTTTTGAAATTTTTCAACTAAATGAAGCTTATCCTCATAATCCTGCAGAGTTTTGCTGCATCTTTTTATCAAATCATGTACACCCTGACGACTGATTCCTCTCTCCTCTGCTATCTCACTTATGCCAATGTCATTAAAAACATAATCCTCATAGACAGCCTTCTGATGATCATTTAACAGTTCACCATAAAAGTCATATAAAAGTGCCTGCATCACAATCTTTTCAACAGATGTCTTTTCCATAAATATATTCTCCATTTCAATATGCAATACTCTAAGCACAATGGGTATAATACACTATGCAAAAAAGTTTGTCAAGTATTTTTTCTTGACAAACTTTTTACTCATCATTAATTTATGATTCTCACACTGTTAAGTACATTGGTAAATACCGTTTCATACACGGCGTTTCCAAGCCATAACCCATAATCGTGAGTTTCCATTACATATACATATTCACTGTTGTTGTTATTTTCCTCGAATATATAATATGTAACATATTCTCCGGTATCCCCGTTAAATGCAGCCTCCTTTTTTCCTACTATATAATTATATGACATTCCATTTAAACCTATGAATGTTCTGTCCCACTGAAGCTTTTCATCATTATTTTTATAATAAATTTTATTATATAAGTTTTCTACAGTATCTTTTTCCTTATGAATTGAAAAATAT
>CAMENQ010000217.1 GCA_945928585.1 uncultured Roseburia sp.
TTATAATGTTGAACCAAGAAGAGTGTTTAAGTGTGCTGCAAAGCTTATAGAGAAGGATGAAAATAAAGAGGATATTCTTCTTATAAGAATGGCAGATTTTGCATTTAAAAAGGGAAAATATAATGAAGAAACATTAGAGTATTTGAGCAGATTTTATAATGGAACAACCAGAGAACTTTTAAATATATGGAAGGCAGCAAAGGATTTTCAGTGTGAAATGAGAGTGCTTGAGGAAAAAATAATTGTTCAGATGCTTTTTACGGGAACACATGTAAGCAGAATAGATGAAATATATGCATCATATGAGCAGAAGGTTCCGGACATAAAAGTAAAAAAAGCCTACCTTTTCAGTAAAGCTTATGATTATTTCGTAAAGGAACATATTATAGAAGAATGTGTATTCAGATATATAGAGAAGGAATTGGAAAAGGGTGATGAGGTAAATGATATGTGCGGTCTGGCATATCTTAAATATATGTCAGAGAAGGAAGAAATAACCAAAGATAAGGCAGATATATGCAAAACCCTTGTATATGAACTGACAAGAGTTGGAAAAAATTTTGAGTTTTTTAAAGTCTTCAGAAAGTATTTTGACCTTCCATATGCCATTATAGATAAGACTGTGGCTGAATACAGAACGGAGCCAGAACACAGGGTATATATTCATTATCTTATGTCTCAGGAAAAAGATAATGAAAGTGAGTATTCGGTGGCTGAGATGACACCTGTCTGTGACGGAGTATTTACGTATTCTTTCGTACTTTTTTATGGAGAAAATGTAATGTATTATATTACGGAAAAATCGGAGGGTGATGTGACTGTAACAGAAAGCAGAGACTTATCGGTGGCAAATGTAGAGTTTGCAAAAGACGTCACACGTTATGGAATTATAAACGATATACTTGTCTGCAGGGATATGAAGGAAGAGAAGACTTTTGAGCATATGACAAAGGATTATCTGCTGAAAAAAGAACTTGTAGCGGCCATATTTGACATAAAGAATTAATAAAGGAAAAAGGGATAGTATACAATGGATAAAGTAATTCATGCAATGGGAATAGATTTGACAGATGAATATGCCCAGATAAGCTATATTCTTCCGGGAGAAAAGGAGCCGGTATCACTTACGGTAAACCCGGAAGAAAAAAGTTATCTGATACCGGCCGCTTTGTATTACAGGGAAGAAAATGATACATGGTATGTAGGAGATGAAGCTGTATTTAACAGTGACATTGATAAAAAGGAAATGTATGGCTTTGACAGTGATATAAAGTATGACCAGAACAAAATGACAAAATATTTGGAACTTCTCATAAAGCTGACAAAAAACATATTAAATGCTGATATTGATGGTATTATATGTGTTTCAGAGGAAGACAGTGATTTAAAAAGCACTGTATGTGTATATAATGCCATGAAAAGTCTTGGATATGACGATAATGCCATAAGAGTTATAAACCATGATGAGGCTTTTATTTATTATACAATTAATCAGAAAAAAGAGCTGTGGATAAATGATGTAGTACTTTTTGATTTTACAAAAAAGCATTTCAAATATAGAAGATTACATGAAATAAAAGGGAAAACACCATCTACCATTACAGTAACATGTGAGAATTTCAGCAGTGACATAAATTGGGAGATGCTTAGAACAGAAGCCGGAAAAATTAAAGCTGACAAAATTCTTATGGATATAGTAATGAGAAAGCTGAAAAAGCATATTGTATGTACTTTGTTTCTGACAGGTACAGGCTTTTATGAGGATTGGGCTTCTGAATCAATACAGGAAATGTGCGAGAGAAGAAGAGTGTTTAAAGGTTATAATTTATATGTTAAGGGTGCATGCTTTGCTGCATTGCAAAAACAGAATAATACTACTTCAAAGGACTATATTTTCCAATGTAAGGGCAGAACCCATGGAGATGTAGGACTTCTTATAAATAATCAGGGAAAAAATATGGTAATTTCCCTTTCAGAAGCAGGAGCAAACTGGTATGAGGCGGGAGCACAGGCAGATTGTATTATTGATGATGTGGATGGCATAAACCTTATCATAGTGTCTGCAAAGGATAAAAGCTCATATACAAAGTTTATAAGCTTAAAGGGATTTCCAAAGAGACCAAACAAAACAACGAGAGTAAGAATTACACTGGGATATGTAAATGACACTGATTTTGAGGTTATGATAAGGGATATGGGGTTTGGAGAGTTGTTTAAACCATCAGGGACAGCAGTTAAGGAAATCATCCGTATGGATGAATTGTTTAACGAGATGTAAGTACACTGGCAGGAGTGAGTGAAATGAGCGGATTATTATTATGCGGAAAAACAGCAGTAAGACCATTTTATGTGAAGGAAGCAGATATAAATCTTTACTCAATGGAGGAACTGTGTTATTTTATTTATAACAATGTATATATGATTGGTGAGGATTTTTTTGATGACAGTCTGCTTGTATTTATTGACAGAGAACTTGAACTTTCAAATGTAGCAAAAAAGCTCAAGGATCAGAGATTTATGCAGGAGCCTGTTGCTAATATGATAAAAACGGTTTTTGACGGCTGCTATTATTATTCAGATGCTGAGAAGGAAAGTATACTTACAGCCTTAAGCGGATTAGAAAACAAGTCTTTTGAGGAAAGACTTAAGGCACGTGCAGATATGATGGCAGAAAGAGGAAGAATTAATAAAGCTATGGAGTTGTACAAAAAGGTAATTGCCAAAATATCAGGAATAAAAAATGCTAAACTTCTGGCATGTACAAAAAATAATCTGGGAGTGGTTTATGCAAAGCAGTTTTTATTTAAGGATGCACTGGAATGCTTCAGGGAAGCATATGATACTGATAAAGATGATGAGTATATGGATAATCTTATATGCACGGCTATTCTGCTTAAGGATGAGAAATGCTTTGATGATATAATGAAGCAGTATGAGATAACAGATGAAACCATTGAAAGATATAATCAGGCAATAAAACTGGCAGAAAAAGAAATATATTCGGATGAAAAGGTATCGGAAACTATGGAAAAGCTTACATATACAGGAGATATGGAACTTTCTGAATATTACAGACAGTGCGACAGCGTGACAGATATATGGAAAAAAGAATATAGGGAGCAGATACAGTAGAATGGGATTTTTTTCAAGAAAAAATAAAAATGAATATTTGGATAAGTATACGGAAAACAATGCTGAATATGGTACTGATACGGGTATGGAAGCAAAAGAGGATGAACAGTATACAAAAACGAAAACACAGCGGCTTGCCTATGCCGAAAACTGCTGCGAGCAGATGGTTATGTGCCAGAAACGTCTGGACAATGCAAAAGCAGAGTACAGGGAAGTAAATCATTATCTTACTGATATAAGCACAATAGAAAACTTAGAGGGTGAAAAAAAAGAAAACCTTTTGTTTGAGGCAAGAAGAATACGTTCTCTTACGGCAGATAAGAAAAGCTATAAAAATGCTGCAACAAAAATGTCAGATAAAAAGTATGATTACATAAGTAAGCATGAAAATGAAATGTCAGACATACTTAAAAATCTCAAGGAATGTGAAGACGATTTGCAGGCAATAAAGACAGACATGCATAATGTTGAAGGGGAAAAAGCAGCATTAAAATATGAAAGGAAGGTAAGCATCCAGCGAATGAATGCAATGAGAAAGCTTCTTAAAATCGTGCTTTTCGTAACAGTGGCATTATTACTTACTTTTACATATGGGCAGTTTCAGGGTGAATATGATTATACCATAGGCTATTATATAGTGGTGGTGACTGCCATAGCTGCCATAGCACTTATACTGACGGTAAATAAAAATCAGGAAAAAAATCTCAGGATTGCAGAACTTAAGTTAAATAAGATTATAGGTATTTTGAATAAATGCAAGCTAAGATATGTAAATTTAAAATGCAGTGTAGATTATATGTGTGATACATATGGTGTGGCAAATTCCTATGAGCTTGGAAGTTTGTGGCAGACTTATCTGACGGCAAAAAAAGAAAGAGAAGCATATTTTAATATGTCAGACAATCTTTACAAGGCAACAGAAAACTATATGGCAATTATACAATCACTAAACCTGTACGATCCTTCTGTATGGAGTTATCAGACAGCAGCCATTCTTGAACCGTCAGAGATGAATGTTATAAAAGAAGCACTTCATAAAAGACGTGATGCAATCAAAAAAAATATTGATTATAACAATGATTTGATGGAAAGGTCAAAGAAAAACATTAAGAGGACAATAGAAGAGGATACCTCTGTGGCAAATGACATACTGGAGGTGGTAGACCGGTATGTACAAAATTAAAAACACTGTCTAAAACTGTTGACTTGTATACAAGATTTCAATATAATCAGAATTAGCAACAGGCAAGAGTGCCTGCCAAGCAGAAACTTATAAATTA
>CAMENQ010000218.1 GCA_945928585.1 uncultured Roseburia sp.
AAGATTTATATCAATACTGTTAATGGCATTTTTAGGAGTAGGCTTTTTTGCAGGAATAAGAGCAACATCGCCAGATATGGTAGATACAATAGACAAATACTACAAAGACCAAAATGTATATGATATACAAGTAGTATCAACACTAGGACTAACACAAACAGATGCAGATGAACTTTCAAAAGTACAAGGTGTAAAAGAAGTATATTCAACATATGAAGTAGATGGAAAAATAGATGTAGAAAATGAAGAAGTTGTTACAAAAATAATAACATTAGAAGATGTAATAAATGAAAATTATATAATGGGTATATTAAATGTGACACCTGACTCATTTTCTGATGGAGGAAAGTGGAACAGTATGGATAAAGCACTTAAGCATGCGGAGGATATGATAAAAGAGGGGGCAGCCATTATAGATATTGGCGGAGAGTCTGCCAGACCTGGTTACATAAAGGTAACGGAAGAAGAAGAAATAAAAAGGGTAGTCCCATACATTGAAAAGGTAAAGGAACTGGGAGTACCGGTTTCTATTGATACTTATAAGGCAAAGGTGGCAGAAGCGGCAGTTTTGGCAGGTGCAGATTTAATAAACGACATCTGGGGCTTTAAGGGCGACGAAAATATGGCAAAAGTAGCCGCAAAATATAATGTACCATGTTGTATTATGCATAATCGAAATATAAACGAAAGGCCATATACAAACCTTTTGGAGGATGTGCTTGAGGACTTAAGAGAAAGCATAGACATAGGTCTGAAGGCAGGCGTAAAATTTGAAAATCTTATTATTGATCCGGGCATAGGCTTTGGAAAAACTCTAGAGGATAATCTTAAGGTGATGAATAATGTTGAACGTCTCCAAGAACTTAAATGTCCTGTTTTGCTTGGAACCTCAAGAAAGTCAATGATAGGACTTACACTTGATCTGCCGGTAGATGAGAGAGTTGAGGGAACACTGGTAACTACTGTTATTGGAGTTCTTAAGGGCTGTGCTTTTATAAGAGTTCATGATGTTAAGGAAAATTTCAGGGCAGTAAAAATGACACAGGCAATAAAAAGAAGTATATAGTGTAAGAAATGAGGATTAGCTATGAAAAATGTAAAGGCAATAATAATACTTATAATAATTGCAGCAGTTATAACCGGAATTGTTATATTTTTTAATATAAGAAATAAGTTTGAATATAATGAGGACGGAGTAATGGGAAATACAACAGGCAATCTATATAACGAAGGCTTATTTTGCGAGTATGGTGAGGATGTATATTTTGCAAACCCAAAGGATAACGGAGCATTATATAAAATGAATAAGGAAGGCACTGAATTTGAAAAGCTGTATGATGACAATACATCATATATATGCATTTACAACGACCAGATATACTACAAAAAGTTTAACAGCGGGCAAAATAAGGATAAGCTTTTTTCAAGAGTATTATATGGTATGCAAAGGCTTAACTGCGGAAATGGCAATGCAAGTATGTTACATAATGGTAAGCTTGACTGTATGGTACTTTGCGGAAATTATGTTTATTACAGATATTATGATGACGAAACATTATTCTCATTAAGAAAGGTAAAGATAGACGGCAAAGAGGATGTACTTATATCAGATGAGGACTATCAGCCTGTAGCCGCCGACAACGGAAAGCTGTATTTTACTGATGTAACCAATACCCATAATCTGATGGTGCTTGATACATCAGATGATTCTATAAGAACAATAGTAGAAGGCAATTTCTATATGCCGGATGTTTATAACGGATATGTATATTATATTGACCTTGACAATAATAGAAAGCTTACAAGAATGAGTATGACTACAAGAGAAACGCAGGTTTTGACAGATGACAGCGTTATAAATTATAATTTAGGCGGAAAATACGGAGTAATATATTATCAGGCTGAAAACGGAAGTGACGACCATAAGCTTGTGCGCATCGCAACAAACGGAATGGGTTATAATACCATAGCAAAGGGAGATTACTGCAATATAGGAATAACAGAAAAGTATACATATTTTTATCAGGTAGTAGGTGATGAAAAGATATTATACCGCACACCCACTACAGGAGTAGTGGATGTAACGGAATTTAATCCTCATGTTATAGAAGATTAATCAGATATATCAATAATGCGCTTATTTAACAGTGGATGGATTTTAAAAGGGGCTATTTGTTTCAACGGTGTCAGAACAAAGTCCCTTTTTTCTATTTCAGGATGAGGAATCACAAGCAAATTGTCTTCGGTTATTAAATCATCATAAAACAGTATGTCAAGGTCAAGTGTACGCGGTCCCCAGTGAATAGCCCTTGTTCTTCCGGCATTATGTTCAATTTTCTGAATAAACTCTAAAAGCTCATAAGGAGACAGCATAGTTCTTATCTCCACAACACCATTTAAAAAATCATCCTGCTCAGTGTATCCGTAAGGCTTTGTAATAATAAAATCCGACACCTTATATACACGGCAGAAAGGACTGTCATTTATGGTATTTACGGCATCATCAAGATACTTTTGTTTATCTCCCATATTTGAACCGAGAGCAATATATGCAGTATGCCATCCCTTTTCTATATTTACACTAATATCATCAAAAGGAAAATCCACAGGAGCTTCCGGCTTGGATAGCTTAAGCTCAAGTTTTTCCACATCAGGAAATGCCAGTAAAAGCTCTCTTGCCACATAATCGGCAGCAGCTTCTATAAGATGGAAGGTTTTTTTATTCATCAGCTTATTAATATACTGACAAATGCTGCCATAATCTGCTGAATCAGACAGGTCATCTGTCTGTGCAGCTTTTTCCATATCAAGATAAAGCTTTGCAGAGATTTTAAAATTCTGTCCTTTTTTGTTTTCATCAGGAAATACGCCGTGGTAAGCGTATATCGTAAGATTATCTATTTCGATATATGAATTATGTTTCATAATAGGACACATCCTTTCTAAAAAATATTTTTATGCTGCAGTGCAAATTAATTAATAATATAATATCACATAATGAAAAATATGTACAATGCAGGATATGTAAAAAAATAATATTTTTGCTGTTATAACAGGTGTTTTTGTGGTAATATGTGTAATGGTATTTGAAAATACGGCAACAAGGCTAGATTAAAATATAAAAGAAGCAATGTGGTAAAAGAATATGAAATCAAAAATCAAATTGGCAGCTACAGCCGTAATTCTTGTAATTATAGCCGTAGCATGTACTGTTTTATTAAAAATAATAAATAAAAATGCAGATATGGAGAATGGGGCAGTAAGTACAGACGAAGCTGCAAAATATTCACTTACGGAGGAGCATTTCGGAACTATTTTAACCATTACTTTATACGGAAGCAGTGAGGAGAAACTGAAAGAGGTCATTGAAAAATCCTTTGGTGAATGTGAAAGGCTGGAAAATATTTTTTCAGCTAAATTAAAGGACAGCGAGCTGTCAAAGCTAAATGAAAAAGCAGCCATAGAACCGGTGGAAGTATCCGATGAGCTTTTTTATCTTATAAAGGAAGCATTAATATACAATAAACTTTCAGAAGGTGCCCTCGACGTATCCATAGGAAAACTTATAAAGCTGTGGGCCATAGGAACAGAAAATCAGCGTGTTCCTGATATGGAGGAGCTTAAGCCCTATATTGCAGTTAACGGCTGTGATAATATAATAGCAGACGAAGAAAAACATACCATAGCATATACCGCTGACAGTGTGGATATTGATTTGGGAGCCATGGCAAAGGGATATGCTGCCGACAGGATAAAGGAGTTTATATGTGAACATATGGAAAATCCAAAGGGAATACTTGATTTTGGCGGCAATATTATGACAATAGGTGAAAAAACTGACGGAAGTCCGTGGAATGTAGGAATTACAAATCCTAAAGAGCCGTCACAGGTATACGCAGTAGTGTCGGTGAAGGATAAATGTGTGGTTACATCAGGAAATTATGAGAGATATTTTATGGAGGACGGAGTAAGGTACCACCATATTATAAATCCCTTTACAGGCTATCCTGCAGATGAAGGAATAATAAGCTCAACCATTATAGGAGATAACTCCATAGAATGTGATGCACTGTCAACAGCCTGTTATATAATGGGCGTAGATAAAGCGTTAAAACTCATTGACAGTATTGAAGGAGTTGAAGCGGTATTTATTGATGATGAGGGAAATACCCATACATCAAAGGGAATGTCACAGTATAATTTTGTTGTCAGATGATATGAGGTGAATAATGTCGGTTAAGAAAAGAGCAGTAATTATCGCAGCAGCAATAACAGTTATTACGGTTACAAGCATATCAGCCATTATATATATGTATAATTCCTCAGACAAAGGTACTTATGCTTATATTTACCAAAATGATAAAATAGTAAAAACCATAGATATATCAAATATAGACCGGCCA
>CAMENQ010000219.1 GCA_945928585.1 uncultured Roseburia sp.
GAGGCCCGCTCATAAGCTGACCATACCAAGGTCTGCCGTAATCATATTCTTTGGTGATAAATTTAACTGCCTTTTTCCTGTCGACAAATGAACATATAGGTGAATTTGGGTTTGCCAGTATATCTAAAAGTCTTGATTTAAGCATTGTCTCATACATCGGATCATATGTCTTCGGATAAGGAGATTTTTTTCTGTATAAAACCTCATAAGGAAGATAGTCTTTTCCAACTTCAACAAGAAGACTTTTTGTTATGCCGTCATGACATTTCATTGTCCATGGAATGTTAAAAACATATTCAAGTATGCGGTGGTCAGCATAAGGAACTCTGGCTTCAAGTCCTGAGTACATACTCGTTCTGTCCATTCTGTTTAAAAGTGTAGCCATAAACCACTGGATATTCAGCCATGAGATTTCGCGCCGCCTTTTTTCAAAATCACTTTCCCCTTCTATATAAGGTGTTTTTGAAAGGGAGCAAAGATAGGCATTTTTTGAATAAGCCTCAAGGTTTAATTCGGCAAGGAAATCATCTGATAATATAACGCTCCTTGCTTCCATATCGTAGCCCCATGGAAAATGGTCTTTCGATAAAAGCTCCTCTCTATGAAACCACGGATAACCGCCAAATATTTCATCAGCACATTCTCCTGTCAGTGTTACCCTGTTGACATTGGAAACAAGGGAGCAGAAATATAACAGTGAAGATTCTACATCTGCCATACATGGCATATCTCTTGCATCTACGGCTTTTTCAAGATATTCTAACTGGATTTGATTAGTACATTCAAGATAAGTGTGATTGCTTCCTATGTGGTTTACCATTATATCTACAAAAGGTCTGTCAAGTGATGACTGGAAGGAATTTGGTTTAAAATTTTCCTTGTTGTCAACAAAGTCAAAGGAGAAGGTGTTAAGCTGTTTTCCCTGTTCCTTAAGCTCTTTACTGCATATGGCAGATACAAGGCTTGAGTCAAGACCTCCGGAAAGAAATGTGCATATAGGAATATCGGAAATCATCTGCCTTTTCACACTGTCAGTAACAAGATATTTAACTGTTTCAACTGTTTTTTCATAGCTGTCTGTATGCTCTTTTCCGGTGAGCTTCCAGTAAGGCTGATCCAGTGTAAATGGATTTATTTTCGTTGCAGGATAATTCATAGGGTTATAGTTTTTTAATGATAAAAGTTCATTTATATCGTATGGGTTTGACACTATAAGGAAATGTCCCGGAAGCAGTTCATCAATACCTTTAAAGACGCCGTTTCCCGGAGTTATGGCCGGACCAAGTGCAAAAATCTCCTTAAAGGAATTTATATCAGCCACAGGCTTAATGCCGTATTCAAATATTGCCTTTGGCTCAGAACCGAATATGCATGTTCCTCCGTCAAAGGTATAGAACAATGGCTTTACTCCTAAATGGTCTCTTGCAAGCAAAAGAATATCAAATGTATGGTCATATATTGCAATGGAAAAGATTCCGTTTAGACGCCTGAACACATCCGTTCCATAAACAAGATAACCGTTAATTATAAGCTCAGTGTCACCGGTAGATGAAAACTCAAGGTCATATTTCTGCAAATCTGCACGAAGTTCCTTAGTGTTGTATATTTCACCATTATATATAATGGTTGCGTAACGCCCCATAAACTGTCTTGTCATAGGCTGTTTTCCGGATTTTAAGTCCAGTATGGAAAGTCGTGTATGACCAAAGGCAGCGTGCTTAGACATAAATATGCCGTCATCATCAGGACCGCGGTGTTTTAACGTATTCTTCATTTGAGTGACTTTATGCTCCCACTTGGCATCGAGTGTATAATCAAATTCAGTCTGAAAAAAACCGGTTATTCCACACATAATAAACCTCATTTCTGCGCACAAATATTTTATTAAAATTAGGAGATTACTAATGCGTTTCTGTGCCGTGTGCGCACGACACATATCGCAAGCGCCGCTGCCGTGCGGCGCTTAGGTGTGCGGACTAATTATAACAGGCTGTATCTGCCTGTAATTCAGCGCCTCAACTATAGTATCAGGAATCAGGTCTGTATAAGCAATCATTGAATTAGGCTTTTTCTTATAATTATCCTGTCCGAAAGGGACAAAATAAATGTTTTTAGTATTGAGAAGTATGCCTATATTTTTAAGATTCATTCCAAGGGCATCGTTTGTAGATAAAAATATAACAAGAGGTTTGTTGTTTCTAAGATGTGATTTTGCAGCCATAAGAACCGGTGTGTCAGATATGCCGTTGGCCAGTTTTGAAAGTGTATTTCCCGTGCATGGTGCTATTATAAGTATGTCAACCAGAGATTTCGGGCCTATCGGTTCTGCGGCAGGAATAGTAGTAATAGGCTTTTTCTCCGTCATTTCCTCTGCTTTTTTTAAAAAGTCAGCACAGGTGCCGAAACGGCTGTCAGTTGATGAAGCCTTTTCAGAAAATATAGCTAAAAGGTCAGCACCGCACTCTTTTAAATATGCTATTGCTTTAAAAATACTTTCGTAGGTGCAGTATGAGCCTGTCATGCCTATGCCTATTTTGATGTTGGAAAAGTCAGGTTTCATATTAACACTCCTTTATATTTCTTCGTTCATAATATGACAAATGATACGGGCAGCCGTCATTGGTGCAGTTTTCCCCGGTATTCCCGGACAGGCTTTATAAGTAAGATTATGTTTTCTGACACTGTCCATATTAAAGCCACCGGGAGTTCCTGCTATTTCAAAGAGACAGGCATCAGGGTTAATATGGGCAATATGTTCATCTGTAAAGATTACGGCAGGTATTGTGTTAATAATAATATTAAAATTACTTAGTGTTTCATCTGCATTAAGAGATGTCTGGGCTGTATAACCATTAACTTTAGCCAGACAGTCAAAAGCTTTGTTCCGGTTGTAAATCGTAATATGACCACCTAGTAGACTAAGCATAGAGGCAATCTGCTTTCCACAGCTTCCATATCCTGCTACAAGTATATTGCTCTCAGGTATGGAAAATGGTGTAATTTCAATTACATCCTTTAAAAGACCTTCGGCAGTCAGTTTACTGTTTGCTTCCTTAAAACTTTGAAAGGTCATTATATCATAGTAGGGAATATCACGTTTAGTAAGAATATCTGCGGCTGACTGATATATAGAGCCGCCTATAAGTGTCTGATTTTCATTTATCAATGATAGAAGAAGCTCTGTTTTTAGTTTGGTATCGGCATATTCGCCATATGTGGTAATGTTAATTTTATCCCTTGAAAAAGGAATGGGACAGAGAATGTATTTTGCATTGCTTATATATTTTTTTATTATGTCAACTGATATGGTAGGAGTGGGGTAACCGGGGACAAGAAAGCAGGTTACATCATGCCCGGCTTCCTTAAGAAGAGAAGCACAGTAAGTCTGCCTGTTATCACCGCCCAGTATTAAAATTTTACTTTTTTTCATTTAAGGCCTCCAATTAGGTCTATTAACACATTTTATGTATGAAAATTAAAAAGGTTACATAAAAGCCTTGCGGAGTATTCACTACACCGCAAGGCTGAACTGTTACAAAAAAATACTAATAATTGCAATTTTTACTTGCTTTTAAATAAATATTATGTTACTATTGTAAAAGTGTGTGAAACACATAAAGGACGTTTATGGCTTTTTATAACCATACAGTTTACTTTATTATAATTTGTATATTAGGAGGTGTAATAAATGACTACATTTTTGACTATATTATTTGTAATAGTATCATTAGCACTTGTTGTTCTCGTGTTAATGCAGGAGGGAAAATCAGCCGGACTTACAGGTTCCATAAACGGTATGGCTGATACATACTGGGGTAAAAACAAAGGCCGTTCACTGGAAGGCAAGCTTGTAAAGATAACAAGAATTCTTGTTATATTATTCTTTGTTTTAGCTATAGTATTAAATATGAAGAACTAAAAGATAAATCCTCCTGTTTGGGACAGGAGGATTTTTGCATATAAAGAAAGAGAGGGAAGGAATGAATAAAGAATTATTGGAGGAAAGAAAGCAGATTCTTCTTGATGTAATAAACAGCCGCGAATATAAGCCAATGAAAATAAAGGAGCTTGCTATATTACTGAATGTTCCGAAAAGTGACAGGGAAGACCTGGCATATGTTTTGGACGAGCTTGTAAGTGAGGGAAAGATATACCTGTCTAAAAAAGGTAAGTATGATAAGTACCGTGCTTCAAATGAAAATGTCGTAATAGGAGAATTTACGGGAAATAAAAGAGGCTTTGGCTTTGTCACTGTAGAGGGATGGGAGGAAGATATATTTATACCTGAGAATATGACACATGGGGCTTTTCACAAGGATATAGTGGAAGTAACCGTAAAGCCTTATCACCGAAGGGGAGAAGGAAAGCGAAAAGAAG
>CAMENQ010000220.1 GCA_945928585.1 uncultured Roseburia sp.
GCAGGTAACAGCTCTATCGCAGTAATTCCGAGTTCTTTTAGATATGGTATTTTTTCAACAATGCCTGCAAAAGTACCACGGTTCTCAACATTAGAACTAAAATGCTTTGTAAAACTTCTTACATGCAAACAATAAAAAATACTTTCACTGTATGGAATATGAAGCGGTTTATTCCTCTGCCACTCATACTGTGGCTTGTAAAATCCACCTTTAAGAGTTACAGGTGCCTTCTCAGCTCCACGCCATTTTTCGTTTCCGATTATTCTCTTGGCATATGGGTCAACCAGTACTTTATCACCTATATAATAGTTGTAATCATATTCATCAGTCAGCATTCCCTTTACAAAAAGACAGAATATGTTTCCGACTCTGTGCCGATGTTCTTCAAACGGTATTCTTTCCTGCTCACCAGTACTTTTGTGATAAATTATGATGCCACATTCCTCTGTTGAACTGTTTACCATCGAAAAGTTCACACCATTACTCTTAACTGTTGCTCCCAAAGGATATGGCTGCCCTTTTTTAATCTGCCAATGTTCCATTTAATTTCTCTCTTCCTATTGCCTATATTATGAGTGGAATAATCTCCTGAATTTCATCATGAATTATAAAGTCAAAGTCCGGGTTCTCCATATATTTTTCAGATGTAAAAAGAATTCTTGTCTGTTTTCTGCTTTCTGTCCTGTTAGGCAGAAGATTGTCATGATACGTATCTTTGCCTAACATCAAAATCAAATCAGCCTGTGTACATGCATTAACAGCCTGTGTAAACAATGCATTATTAATACGCTCACCAAATAAACGTATATCCGGTCTAAGAGACGCCTTACAACTATCGCAGTAAGGAATTCCTTCTTTTGAAATAAGATATTCAGAAGAAAAGCTTTTTTTACATCTTGGGCAGAAATTATGCGAAACAGTACCACTTAAAGAAATTAAATTGTCAAATTTAATTTCTTTAGGTACATCATAATAATTTTTATTAATTACAGTTTTAAGTTTATTTCTTTTTTGCAGTATAAGCAACGCTTCATAACCCGGCGTTGAATGAATTGATGTTCTCAAAACTTCTTTACGATAAAAATCATAGAACATTTTCTGTTTTGCACAAAAGAAACTGCCTGATAAAATCTCCTCCGGTGTAAATCCGTATTCCTGCTCTATTCTATATGTTTCATCATTAGTATCAAAATTTACACCGCCACTTTCAACAAGCATCTCCACGCCCAATATAGCCACTATATTATTAGCTTCTTTAATATGTCTGCGCAAGCATTTTAAAATGTGCTTTGATGTATTTAGTTTCATCTGAATCCCCTCTGTCATTGACTTATAAATCAGTCTGTTATCTTTTATGACTATAAGAGTATATCTGCCCTTTCATAGTCATGCTCTCTCATTATTTTACACTATTACAAATATTCATATATACTTATATTTAATGATACTCGCTTTATACCATATATGTCAAGCTGCTTAAAACTAACGACTTTATTTTTTAAGAATATTGTTAAGTTTTTTTACTTATTTTCACGAATTTTCTTGATATATACATTTTACTTCGATAAAATATATGTAGTAGTACAATTTATAGAATATAGAAATGAGGATTAAATATGGCAGGAAAGAAAACAAATGGTTATGATGACGAGGAAATGACAGTAGATCTTGAGCTGGATAATGGTGAAAAGGTGACCTGTGCCATTATAACAATTCTTACGGTTGACAAACGGGATTATATTGCACTTCTTCCAATGGACAAGAATGGTAATAACGAAGACGGTAATGTATGGTTCTACCGCTATTTTGAAGACGAAAATGATCCTAACGCTGAACCATCCATTGAATATATTGATGATGACGAAGAATATGAAAACGTTGCAGATGCTTTTGATGAGTATCTGGACAATGTAGAATTTGATGAACTCGTAGATGATGAGGAATAATGAAATAATAATGTAAATGTTTGTGTCAAATGGAGGTATAATAAATGGAAGATAATGAGAAGAATTTAATACTTGATAAAACTTATACATGCCCGATATGTGATTCAAAAATTAAATCAAAGGCAGTAAAGACTAATGTTGCAAAATTTGTAGAAACGAAAGCAGATCTTCGTCCTATACACAGCAATATCAATGTCACCAAGTATGAAACAATATGCTGTCCTCACTGCGGTTATGCTGCACTGACTAAAAACTTCTCCAACACAACACAGGTTCAAAGAAAACTCCTTCGTGAAAAAATACAGGCAAATTACAGAGACCATGAGGAGGTACCTTGCGATACTTACTCTTATGACACTGCAATAAGCCGTATGAAAATGGCACTTTTATGCACTGTAACTAAAATGGGCAAAGAAAGTGAAATCGGAAATATATGCCTTAAAATCAGCTGGCTGTATCAGGATCTTGCAGACACAATTCCTGATGATTCACCAGATGCACCAAAGAAGGAAATATATCTTAATGAAGCAAAAAATGCAGGAATCAATGCTTATGAGCATCTTAGCAAAGCACGTATGGAGGAAGACTATCCTATTGCCGGAATGAACGAAGCGACTCTTGATTATCTTCTTGCATATCTTGGCTATGAAAAAGGAGAATACCAGCAGGCTATGCAATATCTTTCAAATGCAGTTACCACAAGGGGAATAAGTCCAAGATTAAAGGAAAAATGCCTTGATCTAAAGGAAATATTAAACGAAAAACTTCACAATACAGAAGAAGAATAAATTTCATCGATAAAACGGGAGGGCAGGAGATTTCCTGCCTCTTTTTCTTTTTCCTGTGTTTTTACATAGAAAAGAAAAAGCTTCTCCTTTGCTCTGGTCATCGCCACGAAAAACATTCTGCGTTCTTCTTCTATTTCTGCTTCTGTAACAGCTTTTTTATGGGGAACCACGCCTTCATTAATGTCAGGTATGATAACCACAGGCCATTCAAGGCCTTTTGACGCATGCATCGTTACTATCTGAACTGAATCTTCCTGTGTGGTCTTAGCCTCTTCAAGTTTCTCATCATAATTTTCAATGTAATTAAGCCATTCACTGATTGTATCAAAATCTCTCGCCCGCTGTAAGAGTTCATCAAGTTCCCTTAATTCTTTATCAGGTGTTTTCCCCGTTTTTTTAGCCTCTTTCAATAAATATTCATCATATCCAATGCCTTTTCTTATATAATTTACTGCTGCATACGGACTCATTTTTTTAATGAATACAAGATTATCATACATTTGTATTATATTTTGTACTACATATTTCATATCTTGATTATTCCAAATCAACTCCTGCATTGAGAATTTATGCAAGGGTACACTGTCTCTTCTTATATATCTTACAGGCTTATTCATTATCCTGAAGAAATCCTTAATATTATCTTCATTTATCGCATATCTTAAATATGCCGTTATGTCTTTTGCAATACTGCTTTCATAGGGAGATTTTATTTTCTCCTTCATCAAAAAAGGTATTCCTGCCTTCATAAGTTTGTCAGCCGCCATTCCTGCATTCGTATTTGTACGATATAAAATGGCAACATCATTATACTTTGAGCCAGGTATTTTCATATACTGTTCTATCAGGGAAATTATATTCTGATATTCCTGCTGCCTGTTCTCAAAACTGTATATACCTACCCCGTCAATTGCAGGATTTTTAGTCTGTACCTCCTTATTAAATCTGGTCTTATTATTACATATAAGTCTCGTTGATGCTTCTACTATATCTCTTTTGCTTCTATAATTTACATTTAATAAAATCTGTTCTGCATCAGGATAATCATCTTTAAAATGAAGCATTATCTCCGGCCTTGAACCTCGAAATCCGTATATAGCCTGGTCATCGTCACCTACGACAAACAGATTGTCCTGTGGCTTTGACAACATCCGTATGATCTCATATTGAATCGGATTGATATCCTGAAATTCATCAATCAATATATAAAAAAATCGTTTCTGCCACATGGAAAGTACATTTGGACGACTAGTCAGTAATTCCTTACACAAAAGCATCATATCATCAAAGTCAACCTTTCTAATCTGCTTTGTCACCCTGCGATATTCCTCATATATATAAATAAATTCCTCTTTGCCGCATACCTCACTTTCATATTCCTGTATTTTTGTTCCTGTATTTTTAATTTTGCTTATTTCAGAAAGGATACGCTGTCTTGTATCAAGACTGTTATCTTCATTAATTTCTTCACTTTGGCTTTGTTCGTTCTGCTCTTTACAACAGCCATCATTAGATTTAAGTTCTTCCGGGATTGTATGAAGGATTTCCTTCAGAATCTGATGCTTTTCATTTTCACGTAATATGCTTTTCGCATCAAAATGATATGTTTGTTTTA
>CAMENQ010000221.1 GCA_945928585.1 uncultured Roseburia sp.
ATAAGCATATTTAATGCCGTTGCCCTGATTCCAAATTCTTTCTTATAATATTCAATCTTAATCTTATTGTCCTGAATAAATTTCTCAACAACCTCATATGTATTATCAGTAGAACCATTATCAATAATCAGCCAGTAGAAGTTATCATATCTCTGCTTTAATAATGATTCATAGCATCTTGTCAGTGTGGCTGCCATATTATAAGTTGTTGTTGCAACTGCAATTAATGGTTTACTCATTACTCTTTTCACCTTTCAAAAAACTCTTTAACTTTACAGGAAATTTCTGTAGCTTAATATATTTATCTACAAATCCACTGTAATTATTCTTTTTCCAGTACTGCCATAATATTTTTTCAGTAATCCACATATATATTGTCGAAGACACTTTCTTCGTATATCTGCGTTTGTCATATTCCATGTCTTCCCACGGAGATTTTCTGAAATATTCGTCCCACACCTCATGGTATGGCTGCCTGCTGTTTTTTTGCCATGGGCGGTTAAACATACTTCCTGAAAAATGCACAATATACGGCTTTTTTTGCGCTTGTTCGTACATTTCGCGTGAATAATACTTATCTATATCCTGATATGACAGTTTTTGCGCATACTCATACGGCAGCACACTTGTAAATTTATTGACATTATACTTAGGGTGAAGAATACCTATTTTTCCTCTGAGCTGATAATTAATTATGTCCTGATCCGGAAACTGCCAGACTCTTTTATCACACTGAGCCAGCAATTCTTCTGATGTCTGATTTTCTCTCCATGCCTTAATGTCAATTAACAACACGCCCGAATTTATATATATTCCATCCTTCAGGTCAAGCCTTGCAGCTGCAGTAACATTATATCTGTCCAGCACGCCATATACAGTTTTATCTTTTTCAAATTCAAAGCTGAACAGTTCACTTATCTCTTCCAAAACCAATATATCACAATCAAGATACAAAACTCTTTCAATATCCTCCGGCAAAATCTCCGGTATAAAGAATCTTGAATATATTGAAACATCCCATGACGTTTCTCTTTTATTAACATTTGACAGTTTTTCCCTGATGTCAATTATATGAATTGTCCTATCATACATACCTGCCAGAGCATTGAGACGTTTTAGATTTTCATCATATATTCCGTTGCTGAATATATACACCTCAACATCCCGCATATCTTTATTGTTATCAAAAAAAGACATAAGTGATATACCAAGAACTTTGGAATATTGATTATTTGCTGCATATACAACTGCACATTTCATATTATATAAATTTCCTTACTGCTTTTTTAATGCTGCTGCCAAAATGCAATATATCCTCGCTGCGCTTATATATTCCGGCAAACTTACCGTAATTTTGATTATGTATTGCTTTTTCAATTGATTTTTTGGCAGTTTTCCTTATCCACTTTGATATAGGGTCGCCTTTTAATTTTTTTTCTTCAAGCTTAAAGCCAAAAGGCGTCTGCCCTGCATATTCCTCATACTTATTTGAATATAAATGCAAATTACCGTACTGCCACGGCTTTGCAAGATAAAACCCTATAAAATGAATAATCACAGGATTTTTTCTTGACTCTTCATAATCATCTGCCGGATAGAAATCTTCAACATTCTGTGTAAACAATTCCTTAGCATCAGAATACGGCATATACGCCGTAAGACCATCAACATTATACCTGAGCGAAATTAACTTAATGTCATCCTTGAGCACATAATTAATTGCATTCTGGTCGGGAATATTATTAGCTCCTGCGTTTTCCTCAAGAAATTGTATACACTTCTCGCCTACCTTCTTATCTCTCCATTTTATCAAGTCTACAAGCAATACACCTGAATTTATGTATGGCGTACCCGCACCTATTCCAAGTGATTCCTTCACTCCGCATGGAAGAAGCTTATCTATTACTGCTGCAACAGTATGTCCCTCCATATCTGTATCAAAAAGGTCTGAAAGAGAGTCAATTACTACAGTATCACAATCTATATACAAAACTTTTTTTACATATTCCGGCAGAATTTTATGGATAATAAGCCGGGCATAAGCTCCAAGACTCCAGCTTTTCTCTATATTGTCAAAATCCTTCTTGTATTCGCTTATATCAATCACGGTAACTTTCTGTTTTTCATTGCCAATACCGGATACTAAAGCCATATCTGCAGCCGAAACATCTATTGTAAGTGCAAATATTTCAAGGTCTAATTCTCTGTTATTGTCAATAAGTGAAACAATTGATGCTGCTCCATGTCTCATATAATTCTTATCAAATATATAGCACACATAATTTTGCATTAAGCCATAGTCTCCTCTCCTTTGTTCATAATTCCAAGAATCACATAGAATGCTATATTCACAGCAACATATGTATATATCAGTATATCACCTGTAAGTCCATAAACAAGTATGCCTGCAAGAATTGACAACATAGTTCTGTATTCTTTTTCGTTATCCATACCGCATTTCTTATATTTTATTACTGCATTTTTCATGCAACTTACAATCAGCCACATAAATGCTGTAAATCCTATAATGCCATATGACAGCAGTGTTGTAAAATACATATTATGGCATGATATGGAACCTTCCCCATACAGTGAGTAGCCAAACAGCGGTCTCTTAGCCACAGCTTTTATTGTATACATCCACTTTTCAAATCTGCCATTGGATACATCATCACCGTGTTCATAGTAATCTCTTACTTCCTTAAAAGTATACTGTTCTGTTACCTTAATTGAGGTATCTGCTTCAGAATACATACTCGCTGCTGTTGTCTCTGTTGCAGTTGCGCTCTGCTTAGTAACTTCTGTTGCCTTAGGAGTTTCCGTTGCCTTAGGAGTTTCCGTTGCTTTAGGAGTTTCTGTCTTATTAACCGTTGGTGCTTGCGTTGGTTGCTTTGTCTCTGCCGAAGTTATATCTGTTTTAGATTCTGCCGGTATAGTAACTTCCTGTGTATTCTGCATAGTATTGGCAGAACCCGAAGGTTCAGCTATGATTGATGCAGCAGTGGTTTCCTGCTGATTTGACTCAGATTCAACCTGTACTGTCTGCTGTTTATTAATATTATCAATTTTAAATTGAATCAAAGGCACTATATTGCTTATATAGTTGCATGAAAAATACATATATACAGCAGTTATAGACGCAATTGATAATCCCTTCAACACTCTGTGGATTATCCCACTGTAATTTTTAATCCCGCTCTTTATTAATGGCAGAATATTGTATACCATAATACCTGCCACAGTTGATACCATAACACCTCTTGATGCACACATCCCGATAGCAATAACTGCGCAAATCTGATAAAATGTCATAAGAATTTTTGACATTTTATGCTTTAATGTCTTTTTTACTATCATTATTGCACATACCACAAGAACACACATTGAGGAATATCCATTAGGGCTTGAAAATAATGTATAATATCTCCCTCTCCATGCAATGTATCCGTGAGGAGTATATTTAAAGTCAATATATATATTAAATACAGCCTGTACACTTGACATAATAACGGGTATCAAATATATACCAAGCAGCGCCCAGCACAAAACTTTAAATGTCTCATTGTCATTTTGCTTTCTGTCCGGAATCATAAGAAAGAACATATATACCAGATAACTTATCACAATCTGGATGTTATCAACAAATACTGCTATATTCCTGTCTCTTAATAATGTTATCAGAGCAGTCACGGCAGCAAGCACTATAAATGCCATTGCTTGTCTTCTAAAATTAGTTTTGAGCAGTTCAAAATCTGTTGCAATCATATATACAACATATATCAGCGCCCATGCAAAAGAACTCCAAACCAGAAACTTAGTTAATCCGGCAGGAAAAAATGTTGCTGTCATGGAAATCGAAAACAGCACATAACACATTATTATATTTTTATTGAGCAGAATATCTTTTATCCTTTTCATATGTCACTGCTTCTTTCCTAATTATTTTTCTTTATGGAATCATAAACTTTGCTTATCAATATCGCTAATTTATACATCTTATGCTTTAGTAAAAATGACAGCATCTTCTTTTTTACCTGCGCCTTTTTACCATCCAGCACAACCATATCGTAATACTTCCAAAAGGCTTCATTTTCAACAAGATACTTTAGCACCTCTGCATTATCTTTATTTTCTTGCAGCATCACGGCATTAGCAAGTGTAAATAACAGCAATGCCGGTACCATGTCCCAATATATACCGGTTGTTTTGTCATCAGTTTTTAAATTTATCTGTGATGCCCTATTGATTGCCTGATAATGTTCAGCAACAAGTTTTTTCGTAAGTACTCTGTGACACGCCGAGTCTTTGCGCTGTCTGTTAATATAGAGAAGTTCCGGCA
>CAMENQ010000222.1 GCA_945928585.1 uncultured Roseburia sp.
TAATTCTTTGTTCTGCCCCACTCTTTATCTGTATAATACTTATAATTTATTGCACGCTTTTTATCCGTATCCTTCATAAGCTTTCTTGCCTCAGATTCACTTTTTTCATAAAGTTGGCAGATTCTTCTGGCTTTTTCATCCTCATCACCACAGATAAATACATTAAGGCAGTCCTGTCTGTTTTTAAGAATGAAATCTGCACAGCGTCCGATAATCACACATGGCTCCTTTTCTGCAATGTCCTCAATAATCTTTTTCTGTGCCTTAAATAAATAATCATCCATAGTTGCACCTGTTGCATCTCTGCCTATAAAAGCATAGGAAAATATATTTTTCGAATGTGCATATTCACCTTTCTTTTCAATAAATTCCCTGCCCAGACCTGTTTTCTCTGCCACTCTGGCAATAATGTCCCTGTCGTAATATTTAATGCCAAGCTCATCTGCCAGCTCCCTGCCGATAGCTCTGACTCCGCTTCCAAATTCTCTGCTTATGGTTATTATTTTATATTTCATGGCTTTATCTTTCCAATACATTTACCTTATTTTTGTTTATCCGCTTCATAAAAATACATGCAACAAGGCATGATAAGCCTTCTGCTATTAAAAAGGTCAGCCATACAAGCCACATCATATCCATATTCTCTATGGCAATCAGTGAAAACAAATAAGCTACAGGAACAACAAATACAAACTGTCTCAGTACGGATATAACAAGACTTTCAAGTCCGCTGTCAAGTGCCTGGAATATCCCCTGAAATGCCACATTTGCTCCTGCAAAAATAAAGCTTAAGGACACTATGCGCATAGCCTGAACACATAATTTCTCCGTCTGTCCTGAAAGACCAAATATCTTTGAAAATGGTGCTGCAAAAATTTCAAGTACCACAAGTCCCATTACCATAATAATAAGTGTATAAAACATACCATACTTAATACCGTCCTTTACTCTCTGTCTGCTTCCCATACCATGATTAAATGAAACAACAGGTGTAATGGCATCCCTGAGACCAAACGCTGCAAACAAAATAAACTGCTGGATTTTATAGTAAAGTCCGTAGGCTGTAACTACATTTTCGTCTATTTTTCCAAATATTATATTTAAAGCATAGGTCATAACTGACATAAGTGCCTGTGCAATTATTGCCGGAAGTCCTATGGCATAAATACTCTTTATTATCATGCCTGATGGTTTTATATATCTCAGTCCGTTCTTTACCTCTCTATTTATTTTGAGATGGAAAATAAGTCCCAGTAAAGCTGATACAATCTGTCCGACAACTGTGGCGTATGCAGCTCCCTTTACACCAAGCTCCGAAAAGCCAGTCCAACCATATATAAGAATCGGGTCTAAAATAACGTTTACTACAGCTCCTGCAATCTGGGCTATGGTTGAATATATTGAATTACCTGTTGCCTGAAGAAGCTTCTCAAAAATCGAGAAAAATACAATACCCACAGATAAAATACAGCATATAGATAAATACTCTGCAGCCATATCCCTTATAAGAGGATTTGAGGTCTGTGAGAAAATATAAGCCTTTACGCCAAATATTCCAAATAAAAGGAACACAATGTATATGACGGCTCCTAAAAATATAGCATTACCTGCCACCTTATTTACTCTTTCCTTATCTCCCATACCAAGGTTCTTTGCAAGAATTGCATTTGTTCCTACTCCTGTTCCTATGCCTATGGCTACCATAAGCATTTGCACAGGAAATACCAGTGTCAATGCATTCAATGCTGCTTCGCCGTTTCCTACAATATTTGATACAAACGCTGAGTCCACTATATTGTACACTGCCTGCAGCATCATAGATAAAATCATAGGGATACCCAATGACAGCATAAGTTTTTTCACCGGTGTTACTGCCATTTTGTTTATCGGTTGTTGTTTGTTCATTTCTATTCTTCCTTTCGTTTCTGGTTTTGAGCGACGAAAAAAACGCGTAAATCCCATCTGGATTTACGCGTTTTTTTCGCCACTCGATTTTTGCATTTTAGCACAAAAAAATATATAATGTCAAATACTTTTTTAATTCAATTTTTTAGTAGAAAAATATAAATAATTATAGTAAAATATAGTATACATTAAAAAAAGTACGAAATAGAATACTGATAATATAATATTATTTTTTTATAGATACAATAAATACAAAGGAGATACTTTTATGGATGATGCAGAAAAAAAAGAAAATTTGCAGGATATTCTGTCTACAATAGTTGAGCACATCTCAGCCATATATGTGGTAGACAGAAATTCAGAAACATATGAAGAATATAAGGCTGATTATGTATTTAAAAGCATTTTACCGCCTACTGGTATGGCCAGGGACCTCTATAATATTCTGTTTATGAAACGAAAAGAGGACTCTTCCTCTGTGAACGAGAAATATATGGCATTTGCTGATAATAATATGTTTATGAAGGATAATTATCAGGGAAAAATAGAAATGAAGGTGGACGAGGAATTCAGACACTGGGATTTTCGTATTATAAAAATGACGGAACATAAATATATTATTATATTTATCGAAAATCATGAAGCCTATAATTCTTTAAAAACAGAACAGATAAAAATGGACACTATCCAGGAAAATTATTTATTTTCAATGTTTATTGACCTAAAAAATGATACCTGTCAAAACTCCATTACAACAGAGGTAGGTGTGGATAATCAGAATTATATGGATTTAAAGTATTCCCAGTGGAGATATATAATTTCAAATATGTTTCTGCCGGACGATAAACCTGTGTTTTTTGCAATTACGGAGCCTGACTATATCATAAGCAGACTTGAGAAAGAGAAAATGTTCAGATATGAAATAAAAATGCAGAATATGCAGGGAGAATTTATCTGGGTAAGACTGACATTTAATCGTGTAAAGGGATTCAGCCGGGAGACACCAGTCTTTGTATACACAGTCCAGGATATCGACGAAGATATGAACAGACTTTTACAGCAGGAAAACATTATCACAGCCGTAGAAGAAAAAAACAGGGAATTAGATAATATAAATAAGGCAAAGACAGTCTTTATATCCAATATGTCACATGAGATAAGGACTCCAATCAATGCTGTACTGGGTATGGATGAAATGATTATAAGAGAAGCACAGGACCCTGTTATATTGGATTATGCGTACAACATAAGAAGTGCAGGAAAGATGCTTTTAAGTATAATTAATGACATCCTTGATTTCTCTAAAATCGAATCAGGTAAGATGGACATTATACCTGCAGATTACAGCCTTGCAACCATGATTAATGATATCAATAATATGATTTCCATAAAAGCAAAGGAAAAAGATATATCATTCAGAATGAGAGTAGAACCGACACTTCCGTCTGTTTTATACGGAGATGAAGTAAGATTAAAACAGATTATCATCAATATTCTCTCCAATGCAGTAAAATATACAGAAAAAGGCGGAGTTATTATGTTGATGGACGCCGTAAGCCGTAGTGATGAATATATAGAGATAAAGGTTACTGTTAAGGATAGCGGTATCGGTATGAGACAGGAAGAAATGTCTAAGCTGTTTACAGCCTTTGAGCGATTAGATGAGGGACGTAACCGTCACGTAGAAGGTACCGGTCTGGGTATGAGCATAGTTGTGAGGCTGCTTGAACTTATGGGCAGTAAGCTGGAAGTGGAAAGTGAATACGGCAAAGGTTCTACATTCTCATTTATTATCAGGCAGAAGATAATAAACAATGAGGCCATAGGTGAAATCGGAAAAGTTGTAAGAGATATACAGCATCGAGAAGAAAATGTAGCTGCAATATATAAGCCTGAAGCCAAGGTACTGGCAGTAGACGATAATAACATTAACCTAAAAGTTATAAAAGGACTTCTTAAACGCACCGGAGTACAGGTGGATTTAGCTACAGGAGGACAGGAATGTCTGGATATGCTAGTGAAGAAAAAATATGACATTATTTTTCTCGACCATCTGATGCCGGGAATGGATGGTATAGAGACATTAAATCACATAAGGGGTATGGGTGAACAATACAAAAATATTCCTGTAATAGCCCTTACTGCCAATGCAATGTCTGATGCCAGGGAAAGATATTTAAATTCAGGCTTTGACGATTATCTTGAAAAGCCGATAAATAGTGATAAACTGGAAAAAACTCTTATTAAATACTTAAATAATATCTGACCTATGGTACACAAAAACTGCGTAAATTCCGTAATTCCGATTTACGCAGTTTTTCTGATTTTTGAATTTTCAAACGCTCACTAACAGAACGTAAAGTTATTGACTATACCAATAATCAAGTGCAAATCATTGTGTTTACACATATTGCAA
>CAMENQ010000223.1 GCA_945928585.1 uncultured Roseburia sp.
TATTTTCGTATCCATAATGACATCATAAAATGCTCTCTTTTCCACCTCTGTAACATCAGTAGGCACAGCTATACAAAAATCTGCGCCTGTAACATTTTTGTTGTTGTTAATTTTTTTGTAAAAACAGTTAAACAATGTTTCCATATTCTGAATATCTGCAATAACACCAAACTTAAGTGGAAACGTAACCTCTATATTTTCGGGTGCCTTCTGATACATTTCAAATGCTGAATTTCCGAAGCTGAAAATTTCCTTTTTATTCTTAATTGCTATAATGTTTTTTTCGTTTAAAACGCTGTCTCCTGCTGAACTGTAAAGTTTAATATTACTTGTACCCAAATCAACGCCATATATGTGCTGTGCCATTATTTATTCCTCCATTTTTAATTAATTGTGTTCGCCTTTTCCAATCAAAATATTATTCCTTTTTCGCTGAAGCTGACATATTCATTGTCCCCAATAATAATGTGATCTATGAGTCTTATGCCTATTATGTCACCGGCTTCTTTTATGATTCGTGTCGTTTCAATGTCCTGCCTGCTTGGAGTTGCATCTCCGCTTGGATGGTTATGCAGCAGTATTATAAAAACTGCCTTAAACTTAAATGCCTCCAGAAAAATTTCCCTGGCAGATGCATTAGATGAATTAACCGTACCTACTGATACATTTACATCACCTAAATATGCGGACTTGGAGTTAAGCATAATCACCTTAAGCTCCTCCCTTTCCTTATGACGGCATTCCTCCATAAAATATTCCGCTACATATCCCGGTTCGTTAAATACCGGTTTCTTTCCACGGACACTTTTGGAAATCCGCTTTGTAAGTTCACCTATGCATTTAAGCTGAATGGCTTTTACCCTGCCTATTCCTTTAATGGTCATAAGCTCTTTTATGTCAAGATTACATATGCCAGTAAGTCCGTCAGAACCGCATAGCTTTAGTATGTCTCCTGCCAGTTCCACTGAAGTTTTTCCTTCATAGCCTGTTCTTATAATAACTGCCAGAAGTTCTGCATCTGCCAGTATGTCTGCTCCATACAGTTCACATTTCTCATACGGTCTTTGATCTTCCGGCAAATCCTTTATTTGCTTACTTTTTAAATTGTTCATGTATAACCTCCTAAATTTGTTTTCGTAGTCTGGCGGTCATACATTTTCAATCTTATCACAATTTTGATGTTTTTACAATGCCTGCATCTACTAATTTTTGCAAAGATTTCATAATGCCAAGTTTTGCATGGTACCAGGTAAGTCCGCCCTGGAAATATACTGCATACGGCGGCTTCATAGGGCCGTCTGCACTAAGTTCTATCGATGAACCTGAGATAAATGCTCCTGCCGCCATAATGACATCTGCATCATAACCCGGCATAGCCCATGGCTCAGGTTCTACATGGCTGTCTACAGGTGCCGCAGCCTGTATTCCCTTACAAAATTCCACTACTCCTTCCGGTATGCCAAATTCTACTGCCTGTATAATGTCATGGCGTTCCTCTTTGCTGTCTGGAACCACTTTAAAGCCAAGCTTTTCGTAAACATTCGCTGCAAATATGGCTCCCTTTAATGCTCCTGCCGTAACTGTAGGTGCAAGAAACAGTCCTTGAAAAAAGCTTCTGTTTACACCTAAAGACGCTCCTACCTCTTTGCCAAGTCCAGGTGTTGTAAGCCTGAAAGCTGCATTTTCAACACACTCCCTTATTCCTGCAATATATCCGCCGATAGGCGCAAGACCTCCGCCGGGATTTTTAATAAGAGAACCTACCACCATATCTGCTCCCAAATCCGAAGGCTCAATGGTGTCAACAAACTCTCCATAGCAGTTATCAACCATAACTATTATGTCACTTCTTATAGATTTTACAAATTTTACTGCCTCACCTATCTGTGCAACTGACAGTGTCGGTCTTGTGGCATAGCCCTTTGAACGCTGTATGGCTACAAGCCTTGTCTTATCTGATATGGCATTTTTTATTCCCTCAAAGTCAAAGGTTCCATCCTCACTTAAATCCACCTGTCCATATGTAACTCCATATTCTGCCAGTGAACCTTTTGACGGTCTTATGCCTATAACCTCCTCAAGAGTATCATAAGGCTTTCCTGATATGTATATCATTTCATCACCCGGTCTTAAATTGCCTGAAAGTGCTATTGTAAGTGCATGAGTACCGCAGGTAATCTGTGGTCTTACAAGGGCATCCTCCGTATGGAACACATCTGCATATACTGACTCCAAAGTATCCCTTCCTATATCTGTATAGCCATATCCTGTAGCCTGCTCAAAATGCATATCACTTACCTTGTTTTTCTGCATGGCCTTTATAACCTTCATCTGATTATATTCTGCCACATTATCAATATGTGCAAAACGAGGCTTTATATCATCAAGAATTTTTTCACAATATCTTAATACCTCATCTGATATCTGCAACTCATTGTATATGGCGTTTGTCTGTTCTTTTATATTCATTTGTCTATTACTCCTTTTTTCAAAAAACGTGCCGCTCTGCAACGGAGCTTTTTCTTAATTTCACCCTGTTGCTTTATTAATTTCCTATTAAGAAATAAAGGCGTTACAATATTTATGTTTGCAACGCCTTTTATATTATCACCTGGGAATTAAATTAGCAATATTGTTTTTCATATATTCTAGCATTTTTTCTTTATCCCACTGAAAATCCTCATAATTTATCCAGTCAACGGATTTTTCCCTTCTAAACCATGTAAGCTGCCTCTTTGCAAAATGTCTTGTATTCTGCTTTATGCTTTCAACCGCCTCATCAAGAGAGTATTCATTATCAAGATAGCTTATTATTTCCCTGTATCCGATGCCCTGCATAGATGTAAGATTTTTCTCAAAGCCCATTTCAAGCAGCTTTTTTACCTCGTCTACAAGTCCTTTTTCCATCATTATATCTACACGCCTGTTTATTCTGTCATAAAGTACATCTCTGTCCATATTTAAAACAAAATATCTGAAAGCGTATGGCGATGTATTTTCTCTCTGCTCCTCATTGTGTTCAGACATAAGTTTTCCTGTCATATGGTGATATTCCAATGCTCTGATTACTCTTTTTAAATTATTAAAATGAATATTTTCTGCTGATTTTGGGTCTGTCTTTTTAAGCATATCAAAGACATATTCATTTCCCTTTTCTTTTGCAAGAGCCATAAGCTCACTGCGGTATGCTTTGTCATTATCCTCTTCATCAAAATTAATATCATACAGAAGAGACTGTATATAAAAGCCTGTACCTCCTGCTATAATAGGTATCTTTCCCTTTGCATATATTTCTTCTGCATATTTTTTTGCCATCTGTTTAAATACATAAATATTAAACTCATCTCTCGGATTAAGCTCATCAACTAGGTAATGCTTTATTCCTTC
Source organism: uncultured Roseburia sp. (assembly GCA_945928585.1). Lineage (GTDB taxonomy): Bacteria > Bacillota > Clostridia > Lachnospirales > Lachnospiraceae > CAG-303. The sequence goes on from CAMENQ010000223.1 coordinate 3,388, forward strand.
CATCTCTTTAAGAGTTACCTTTGCAGAGCCAATGTCCATATATTTATATACCTGTATGCTGTCCGCACTTATTATTTCTCCGTTTATTTCTTTTGCAAGCCTTACCGACAGTTCTGTTTTTCCCGATGCCGTAGGACCTGTCAAAATAACAAGTGGTTTTTTTTCAAAATTTTCTCTCATAATTCTCCTGTATCAGATAATTCTTTTAAACTTTTTTTCCAGCTCATATTTACTCATTGAAATAATAGTTGGTCTTCCGTGTGGGCAATTATAAGGATTATCAAGACTCATCAGTTCATCAATAAGTGCATTTGCCTCCTGAAAGGAAAGCTTATTATTTCCCTTAACGGCAGCCTTGCAGGACATTGTAGCTACTCTGTCCATAATAAGGTCTGACTGTCTTTTTAAAGATGTATCATCTGATAAATCATCAATTATCTCCATCAGCAAATCCTTTTTCGCTACTGAAAATAAGTCAAACGGAACTGATCTTACTGCATATTCCCGTCCTCCGAATTCTTCTATTTCATAGCCTAATTCATTAAAATAATCCATATATTCCCGGACTATTTCTTCCTCTCTCATACTTAATGATAAAATAATCGGAGGATTAATATTCTGTGAAATAGTCTGTCTGTCCTTTAACCGCTTTATGGTTCTTTCATATAATACCTTTTCGTGTGCGGCGTGCTGGTCAATTATAAACATTTTATCTCCGAACTGTACTATCCAGTATGTGTCAAAAACCTGTCCGATTATTCGGTGCTTAATTCTTGACTCCTTTGATAAAAGCTTATCATCAAAAAGCTCAAGCTGTTCAGGCTTCTTTTCTGCAGTATAATTATTTTCTTCCGCAATAATATTAGTTTTTTCAATTACTGCAGCCGGAGGTGTGAGTTTTTACAGCTTTTCTACTTCGTTTGTTTCAGTAT
>CAMENQ010000224.1 GCA_945928585.1 uncultured Roseburia sp.
TCGAAAGATGACATTCCAACATTCTACAAACATTTCAAATGTGTAAGATAGCTTCGTCCAAAGGTCATAAAAAATCTGATTGTCCTTATTCCCTTTATGTTAAGTCCCAGTGACTCAAGCTCCTCGTGATGTAAAAGATACATATCCTTCTCTCCTACCTCATCAAAGTTATATACTCTCTTTATTTCCATAGGCTCAGTTTCTACCCATTTGCCATCTTCCCAGTAGCTTCCCTTGGAACTTACCTCACGTATATTTATTTCAGGATTAAAGTTTGTGGCAAAAGGATATCCATGATCACCACCATTACAGTCAAGTATATCTATATAATTTATCTCATCAAAATGATGTTTCATAGCATATGCTGAGAATACTCCCGTAACACCCGGGTCAAATCCGCTTCCAAGAAGTGCTGTTATTCCTGCCTTCTCGAATTTTTCCCTGTATGCCCACTGCCATTTATACTCAAATTTTGCAGTATCAAGAGGCTCATAATTTGCCGTATCCATATAGTTTGTTCTTGTTTCAAGACAGGCATCCATAATTGTTAAATCCTGATATGGAAGCGCTACATTTATAACAATGTCCGGCTTATAGCTGTTTATAAGTTCCACAAGCTCATTTACATTATCGGCATCTACTTTTGCCGTAGTTATCTTTGTTTTTCCTCCATCAAGCTTTTCCTTTAATGCATCACACTTTGCTTTTGTTCTGCTGGCTATGCAGATTTCCTCAAAAACTTCGCTGTTCTGGCAGCATTTGTGTACAACAACGCTTGCCACTCCTCCTGCTCCTATTATTAATGCTCTTCCCATTTTTTCTTCCTTTCCGTATTTGTTTTATATTAATTGTTTTATATAAATAGTTTTATATATAGCTTTCAGTATAACTGTTAAAAATTATTTTAGCAAATTCTTTACATAATTTGGCAGCATAAATGCACCCTTATGAATGTCTGTATTATAATATCCCGTTTCGATTCCAAGTCTGTTCCACGCTTCGTAGTCTACTCCCTCTGTAGGATGAAGCTCCTTTGATGCAAAACCAAACAGCCAGTGACCTGACGGATACGTTGGAATATGCATCTGATATACAGTAGATATAGGAAATGATGATGCTATTTTCATATGTGCATTTTTCATTGCCTTTGCATCCTGCGTATAGTACGGACTTTCATGCTGATTTATCAGTATTCCTTTATCCGTAAGAGCCTTATAGCAGTTTCCGTAGAATTCCTTTGTAAAAAGGCTTTCTCCCGGCCCAAACGGGTCTGTTGAGTCAACCACAATCAGGTCATATTCATTTTCACGGCTTCGCACATATTTCAGACCATCAGCATAATGTATGGAAACTCTTTCATCATCTAAGCCGGAAGATGTAAACGGAAGATATTTCTTTGAAACAGCTACAACTTCCTCATCTATTTCCACCATATCAATGTGTTCTATTGTCTTATATCTTACAAGTTCCCTTATTGTTCCGCCATCCCCTGCACCGATGACTAAAACCTTTTTTATGAGCGGATTTACAGCCATCGGAACATGTGTTATCATTTCGTGGTAAATAAATTCATCTTTTTCAGTCAGCATAAGAAATCCGTCCAATGTAAGTATACGCCCAAACTCGTATGTGTCAAACACATCAATACGCTGGTACCTGCTTTCGCCTGTATATACAGGCCTGTCTACCTTAATGGAAAACTTCACATTATCCGTATGATTTTCTGTAAACCACAGTTCCATATATATTCTCCCTTCTTTTAAAGCCTTAGTGTTTTCACATTATAAGCTGCTGTCCTTTAAAACGTTTATGGTTTCCACTTTTAAATCTTTTGTTCCTGTAAGTGAACAGCCTTTTTCCTTCGCATATCTTATATACTCTGTTATCTCATCTGTAATTATTTCTCCGGGCGCCAGTATGGGAATCCCCGGAGGATAACACATAACAAACTCACCACTTATATGTCCGCTGCTTTTTTCGATTGGAAGTGTTTCCTTTTCGCTGTAAAAGGCTTTCTTTGGAGTAGTATGGACTAAAGGGTTTATATATTCATGGTCAAAAAGTCCTGTAGGCGTTTTACCATATATTCGCTTTATTTCTGACAATGCAGATATAAACCGTTCTATTTCAAGTTCCCTGTCACCTGCCGATACTATGGCAAGTATATTTCCAAGATCTCCAAGCTCTATCTGTATGCCGTATTCATCACGAAGTAAATCATATACTTCTATTCCTGCCAGTCCTATATCAAGTGTATGAACCGAAAGCTTTGTTTTGTCAAACCTGTAAATGTCATCTCCGTTTACAAGTTCCTCTCCATATGCATAATAGCCTCCAAGCTTATTTATCTCCTCTCTGGCATAATCACAGTAATCTACTGTCTTTTTAAACATTTCCCTGCCGTTTAGATACAGATTTTTTCTTGCCAGATCAAGAGAAACCATCAAAAGATATGACGCTGATGTAGTCTGTGTAAGATTTATTATCTGATGGACATACCCACTGTCCACATTTTCTCCTATAAGGAGCAGCGAGCTTTGTGTAAGTGAACCTCCTGTCTTGTGAAGACTTACCGCTGCCATATCCGCACCTGCCGCCATGGCTGAAGGCGGCATATCATCTCCAAAATAAAAATGTGTACCATGTGCTTCGTCAACGAGAACAAGCATTCCCCTCTCGTGGGCAAGCTTTACTATTTCCTCCAAATCAGAGCATATGCCGTAATATGTAGGATTGTTTACCATAACAGCCTTTGCGTCCGGATTTTCATCCATAGCCTTTTTTACATCTGAAACACTCATTCCAAGTGGAATACCAAGCTTTTTGTTTGTGCCGGGATTTACGTAAACAGGAACTGCTCCCGTTACAACAAGTGCATTTATTGCACTTCTGTGAACATTTCTCGGCATTATAATTTTTTCACCATCCTTACAGGCTGTCATCACCATGTACTGGACTGCTGCTGTAGTTCCGTTTACCACAAAAAAGGCTTCCTTTGTTCCGAAAGCCTCTGCCGCAAGCTCCTGTGCACTTTTTATAACTGATACAGGGTGACAGAGATTATCAAGTGATTTCATGGAATTTACATCCATTCTCATAAAATCCCTGCCCATAAAATCCCTGAGTAATTTATTTCCTCGTCCACCCTTGTGTCCAGGCACATCAAAATGGACTATAGGGTTTTCTCTCTGATTTTGCAACGCATCATATAAAGGAGCGTCCTCCTGTGTATATTCTTTCATTATGCCCACCATACTCCTTCCGGTTTATCACTGTATGCAGTCTATCTGTTTTCATAAATATTCATACCACTGAATATTTCTATCATTTCTCGTCTCAGACTGTCTATAATTTCAAGTCTTGTACGCGGTGGAAGCTCATAAACATCAGTATTAAACAGATAATTCTGCAAATCAATATCCTTTATAAGCATTTTTGTATGGAAAATATTCGTCTGATATACATTTATATCTATAGCGTCATATTTTTTTAGGGTTTTGTCATCTATATAATTTTGTATAGATGTTATATCATGGTCGATAAAATACTTTTTTCCTGACACATCCCTTGTAAAACCTCTCACTCTGTAATCTATGGTAATAATGTCGGAATCAAAGCTGTCAATAAGATAATTCAACGCATTAAGCGGTGATATTTCGCCACATGTAGCTACATCTATATCCACTCTGAAGGTTGATATACTGTTATCAGGATGATACTCCGGAAACGTATGCACCGTTACATGACTCTTATCAAGGTGTGCATGTACAAAATCCTTCATTGTAGCTGAATACTGGCCTCTGTTGCAGGACACATCTATCTCATCGGGAAGATTATCCTCCGCAATAAGCACATTTACAGATGCTCCCTGAGGCTCGTAATCCTGCTTCGATATATTTAAAATATGAGCTCCTATCATTTTTGTGACATTACATAATATAGTTGTAAGTCTCTCTGAATTATACTGCTCATCTATATATTCTATGTAATCCTTCTGTTCTCTCTCGCTTTTTGCGTAGCACACATCGTAAATGCTAAAGCTAAGTGTTTTAGTAAGATTATTAAATCCATACAATGTGAGTTTATTTTCCAACCCTAACATCAACCTTCTTTCCTGTTCTTATGTTTATGCAGAATATTCCTGCCACTACAAGTATTAAGAATATCATAATGACGTAATTATTTCAATAAAAACTTTTGTAACAGTTAAGCCCTGCCGATACCAGCAGCCCTGGGAACGGCTTCTATGGTGGCGGATACGGCTTAGTGGTTGTATACGCGTCCATAGAAGCCGTTCCCAGGGCTGCAGGTATAGG
>CAMENQ010000225.1 GCA_945928585.1 uncultured Roseburia sp.
CTATTTTGAGTGGCGGCGTTGTACAAAAAAGTGAAAGTGATGCTACGCCGGTGGAAGGAACATTCACATGGAAAGAAGTGAATACAAAGCCAACAGTGTCAGACAGCGGTAAGACAGAGTATGTTGTAGTATTTAATCCGACAGATACAGATAACTACAGTATAGCAGAAACAGAGATTACTTTGAGTGTGAATAAGGCAGAAAATGCACCGAATAAACCGGAAAGCACCATAAATACCATATATGCCACAGTAGAAGCGGTGGCTTTACCGGATGACTGGGTATGGAAGGATGCTGATAAGAATAAGAAGTTAACCGTAGGCACGGCAGTTACTGCAACAGCAGTATATAATGGAGCGGATAAGGGAAACTATGAGAACGAAACGGTATCCGTATCTGTTATAAGGTCAGAATGTGACCATACTCACACAGAACTTAGAGATGCAAAGGAAGCCACATGTACCGCAGGTGGTTATACCGGAGATACTTATTGTACTGATTGTGGTACAAAGACACAAACAGGTACTTCAACCTCTGCACTTGGTCATAACTATACAGGCAAAGTAACAACAGAACCGACCACGGAAAAGGAAGGTGTAATGACATATACCTGCGACCGTTGCCATGACAGCTATACAAAATCAATTGATAAGCTGCAGGATACAGGAAAACCATATCTTAAGGGCGAAAACGGTAAGGAAGGATGGGATGTCATCAAGTCTGAAGCGAAGAAGAAGCAGGATGGAGATTCCATAGTTGTAGAAATGAATGGTACTGCCATAGTTCCCGGTGATGTGTTTACAGAAATCAAGGGAAAGGACATTACGTTTGTATTTGATATGGGCAGTGGTATCAGATGGAAAGTAAACGGCAAGAGTATTGCCGGTGACAATATAGGGGATATTGATTTCTCTGTTCAACTTGATACAAAGACCATTCCGGTTGATATTATAGATAATGTAATTGGAAAACGCAACAGTCGACAGATTAGTCTTGCTTATGATGGAGAGTTTGGATTTACGGCAGTACTTTCTATTGATATGAAAGCAGACAATGCCGGACTTTATGCAAACCTGTTCTATTATAACGAAAAGAGTGGTGAACTTGAATTTATCTGTGCAGATAAAATTGCAGCAGACGGAACTGCAGAACTGACCTTTACACATGCTTCTGATTATGTCATAGCAGTTGACGCAGAGTCTATGGATGGAAATAAGAATACAGATAATACAAAGCCATCGACTGAAACGGAGACTACAACCGCATCTGAGACACCAACCAAATCAGAGTCAGGAAGTGACAGTGGAATAACAAGTCCAAGTACAGGAAGTGATGCGAATCCTTGGCCGGCTGTAGTGATATGTGCATTTGTACTTGTAGCAGGAATGGGTGTGTTCTTTGCTAAGGAGAAAAAGAATGCCTCAGAAAAACAGTAGTTATTGATGGCGTAACATATACGTTAAAAGACTATTAAAAATTTTATTAAGAATAAAAGGCACCGTTTGTGGTATCAGTAGATATCACAGGCGGTGTTTTTGCATTTTAGTCCGTAAAACCATACATTTTAGGCAGTGGATGACACAAAACAAAAAATATATGGTATTGTCATAATAAATATGAGAAAGAAGAGGAACGAGATATAATGACAAAAAGATTTTTAAGTATTCTGCTGACACTGTGTATGATGTTGACATTGATACCTATGACGGTATGGGCAGATGAGAATGAACACAATTCCGGCATCAGCGATAATCACTTGGAAGATAAGATTAATTCGGCAGATGACAATAGCAATGAGGAGTCCACAACCGGACGGGAGACAGACAATACTAATGAGGAGTCAACATCCGTCAGGGAGACAGACAGTAACAATGATGAAACTACTAACACCCCGGTAACTGACAATGGCAATTATGAGTCAACGGAGAAGAATGCTCCAGAAAATGGTACAGGCAAAAAGGATGATGTACCTAAGACAGGAGACAGTACACCGAATTTATGGCTGTCTATTCTGGTGGCGATCTCTGGAACGGGACTGATCCTTTTCGGAAAGAAAGGATACGGTCATTGATTACCAGAACATGTAGATGTCAGGTACGGAACGGAACAAAAACGTCTGAAAGGCAAATTGCCTCTCGGACGTTTTTGCATATTACAAAAAGTAGTTGATATTTCGCATAGTCATTGCAAAAAAAGTAAATTTATGGTATAATTTGCGATGATATATGAAAAAAATTGACAGGCAGATAATGGAACACCGAAAAGGTAAAAAAGGTGCAATAGAGAAAAAAGACAGGAGAAAATGAGAAATGGGAAAAACAATTTTAGTTGTAGATGATGATGCCATGAATTTAAGAATGGCAGAAATGCTTCTTAAAAAAAAGGAATATAACGTAAAAAAAGCAGATTCAGGGCAGGCAGCACTGGCACTTCTGCAGGAGGAGACAGTGGATTTAGTTCTTCTTGATGTGGAAATGCCAGTAATGAGCGGAATTGAAACACTTGAGGAAATCCGGGCAAGACATGAATTAGCAGAGCTGCCTGTAGTGTTTTTATCTGCTTCCGAGGATATGGAAAAATCAGTGGCAAATGGTGAATACGCTGTGCAGGGGTTTATTATGAAACCAATCATACCTCAAAAACTGTATGAGAGCGTGGCTGCACTCTTTGTATAGGAGCGTAAAAGTAAGGTTACATTAATTGGAGATTAATATATTATGAGAAAAACACAAAAAGATATAAGAAAAAAAATCAGGAAAAAAGTTTCATTAATATTACTTGCAGTACTTGTGTGCGGTCTGACTGCGTGTGGTGAAAAGGAAAATGAAAAAGAGGACGGAAAGTATCACATAGGAATTTGTCAATGGGAAAAACATACGGCACTGGATGAAGCAACAAAGGGCTTTCAGGATGCAATAACTGATAAACTTGGTGAAAAGGTAGTATTTGATGTACAGGTTGCACAGGGAGATAATAAAAAATGTCAGGAAATCTTAAATGGTTTTGTTTCTGACGATAAGGATTTAATTATGGCAAATGCAACACCGGCTTTAAAAGCTGCTTCGCAGGCAACAAATACGATTCCTATTGTGGCAACCTCCATTACTGATTATGGAACCGCACTTAATATGAGGGAATGGACAGGTGCATCAGGCATTAATGTTACAGGAACCTCTGATTTGGCACCCATAAAGAATCAGCTGGATATGATTCAGGAGCTTGTTCCAGATGCAAAAAAAATCGGTATTCTGTATTGCTCTTCGGAGACGAATTCTATTTTTCAGGCGCAGATGATGGGTTCCATTCTTACGGAAAAAGGATTATCATATGGAACCTATACCATAGCAGATAAAGATGAGCTTGAGCAGGCTGCACGGAAAGCAGCAGCAGAATGTGATGTAATCTATATACCTACAGACAATACTATAGCATCTAAGGCAGATGTCCTAAAAGAAATTCTTCTTGCAGAAAAAGTACCAATGATTGCAGGGGAGGAAGGACTGTGTGAAGCCGGAATTGCCACCTTGTCAATCAGCTATTATGACATAGGCTATACTGCAGGGGAGATGGCATATGAGATTTTAGTTGAGGGAAAAAATCCAGGAGAAATAGATGTACGTTATGCAGAAAACGTTACAAAGAAATATAATCCGCAAAACTGTGAAGCATTAGGAATCAATGTTCCGGAAGATTATGAACCAATTAAATAAAAATAATCAGATAGAGCGGTGAAAATATGATTGAGGAAAAAGAATACGGGGCACAGAAAAAGTCTGGTGTCAGGCATGGAAAAAAATACAGTTATGGTTTTATAAGCGCGGTTTTTATTTCTTTGGCAATCGTGCTTATTCTTAATGTTTTACTGATTTACAGTATGACTGTAAAGCAGATAGAAACTATCGGACAGAATCAGATGGAAAGTATTACAAAAAATCTGCAGTCGATGCTTTCTGAATCAGAATATATGACTTCTGTTCTTGCAAATAATGTAGAAAACCGTATGAAGCAGGGCGGTTCCCGTGAGGAAATGGCGGATTTTTTCAGAGAACAGAGCGCATTGCAGAATCAGTTATCTGATGGTAGCTGTATCAATGCTTTTTTGGTGCGTGATGAGTATATTATTCTGCCGGGGTATGACCTGCCGGAGGATTATCAGGTGGAGAAGCGAATCTGGTATTTAGAAACGCTGAAGCTGAATCCCGGAGAGACTTATTTTTCTCCTCCCTATGTGGATCTTGTTACAGGAAATATGTGTTTTACCGTATCCCAGCTGCTTTCTGACGGCAGAAGCATAGTTGCACTTGATTTCAGT
>CAMENQ010000226.1 GCA_945928585.1 uncultured Roseburia sp.
AGATGATTATAAGCAATGCAATTGATATATGCAATAAATTTCTTTCACCTAAGGATACTATTGAACAGATATCAAAACTTATAGTAGATAGTTTTGGAGTTTCAAGAGTATTTGGAAGTTGCGACTGGCCCGATGGAAAGTCAATCGGCCGTTCATATTTTTATTCAAAGGATGATCAGACTAACATTCCACCAAGAGCGCCATTAAACCGTGAAGAATTTGTTAAAAATTATAATGAGGATGGAATATATTACTGCACGGATATATCAACAGTAAATGAACCGGTAAGGACAGAACTGTATAAACGTAATGTTACCAGCTTTATTCAGTTTTTGATTTATGGTGAGGATGGTAATTTTATAGGGACAGTGGGCGTGAACTGCTGTGGAGATAAGAAAGTATGGCTGCAGGATGAGATAGATGTTCTTTCTATAATTGCCAGGCTTATGACAGGACCTATTCGTGTACTATATAAAGAATGTATGGAGATTTATAGAGAAGAAGAGAAGGTAAAAGCTGCTTTTGAAGCTGCTGAGAGAATGAGAGAAAAGTCAAAAAAACCCCTATAAAAGGGAGGATGCCAAGTAATTAAAAAAATTACTTGGCAGTTATTATGAAAAAGTTATTATAAAAGTTATTTGCTAATCAATTTGTTTTGCTTATGATATTAGTATAGTCTTTCTTAATGTCTAAATCGTGTTTAGTTCTTGAACAATTTTCGAAAAAAATATGAACAGAATATGAATCTAACACTTTTCAGGTTCCGGATAATCTACACCAAATGTCTCTACCGTAACTGTTTTCATTTTCTGAGGCTCAAGAGGTCTGTCAGAATAATCTGTACGTGTAGTTGCAATCTTGTCTACAATATCTAATCCTTCAATAACTTTTCCAAATGCTGCATAAGCACCGTCTAAATGAGGACTTGTTTTATGCATTATGAAAAATTGTGAACCGGCGCTGTCAGGCATCATGCTTCTTGCCATTGAGAGTACACCTTCAGTATGCTTTAAATCATTATGGAAACCATTCTGTGAAAATTCACCTGCGATTGAATATCCCGGACCGCCCATTCCTGTTCCGTCAGGACATCCTCCCTGAATCATGAAGCCATTGATGACTCTGTGGAAGATAAGACCATCATAATAGCCTTTCTTTACAAGACTGACGAAATTATTTACTGTGTTTGGGGCGATTTCAGGGTAAAGCTCAGCTTTAATGATATCACCATTTTCCATTTCAATTGTAACAACAGGATTCTGTGCCATGTTTACCTCCATCTGACCTTGAACGGTCATAATTTATTATTTTGTTTTTTTCTATATCATTTTAAAGTAAAATAATATATCAGTAAAGCTTTTTGACTGATTTAGTGTAGCTGTTCATCAATATTTATATAATGCGCACAAGTTCAAAATTTTTGTCAACAAGTATTATGTCGGAATAGGCATTCTCGGCGAGTGTACCGATTTTGCCGGAAAGACCAATGCTTTTAGCAGGGTTGCAGGTAGCGGCTTTAATTGTTGATTCCGGAGGTATACCATAATTTATTGCATTTTTCATGCAGTTAAAAAGGTTTGTAACAGAACCGGCAATAGTACCGTCACTTAATGTGGCATAGTTCCCGTTTTTATATACACGCTGGCCGCCAAGCTCATACTCGCCATCCGGCATTCCTGTAGCTTCCATTGAGTCACTTATGAGAATCACACGTTTATCACCGAATAATTTAAACACAGTTTTTATTACAGAAGGGTGAATATGGACCCCATCGCATATTATTTCTACCATTATATCGTTGTTGTCAATGGCTGCACCTATTATTCCGGGATTGCGGTGGTTGTATGGCGGCATTGCATTAAATAAGTGTGTGATATGCGTTGCGCCGGCGTTTATTGCTTCAAGGGCTGTTTCGTATGAGGCATCGGAATGCCCTAGTGAAATCGTGACTTTGTCATGGTATTTTCTTATAAAATCCATAGAACCTTCAAGTTCAGGGGCGATTGTAATAATTTGTATCCGATTATTACATTTTTCGTTTAATCTTGCAAACATTTCTATGTCAGGATTTTGTATATATTTTTTATTCTGTGCGCCTTTTTTTGAACTGGAAATAAAAGGTCCTTCCATATTGATTCCTGCGACACGAGCCAGATTATCAGAAGGCTGCAAATAATTTATGGTTTCAAATATTCCGGAAAGTCTGCTTTCTGAAAATGTCATTGAGGTGGGGCAGAAAGAGGTGATTCCACAGGATTTTTCGTATTCAGCTATTTCTTTAAGTCCTTTAGCATCACCGTCACAGAAATCATGTCCAACAGCGCCATGAGTGTGAATGTCCACAAGCCCCGGAAGCACATAAAGTCCTTCTGCGTCAATTATTTTTCCGTCGTGAACCTCATCAGATGCAGTTATTAATTTCCCGTTAGTGTATATATTTTGCCTGTGAAAAGCTCCGTCCGGCATAAAGACGATACCGTTTTTGATTATCATAATATTAATCCCCATTTCTGAGCAATTTATTACAAAGAAACTGCCATAAAAGCTATCTGCCTTGAATAGACACGAGAATAGTATACAACTAAATGTATAATTCATCAATTTAGCCCAAGTAAATATAATGCTAAATATAATCGGGAATGATAAATGAAAAGCGGTGCTTTATATGATAAAATATAGATTAGCATGATATGTTATAAGGTGGAAAAACTATGGTTGAAATAAAAAAGATTAAAATTCATGACAATATAAATATCGCAGAAGATAATATGATTACAGGCGAAGTGGTCATTACTGATGATGTAGCACAGGCAAATAGTTGTGCAACGCAGAATAAACCATATATAGTGTGGCTTAACGAAGAAAACCGGGATAAGTCTATGCCATCGGGAGCATACTGCGTTGAAAATCCTGATGATATAGATGATACATATCTTGAAAGAGTATACCGCCGTTTTTATGGAATTCCATGGAATATCGTAGAGACTAGGAGGCTTAATATTCGGGAGATTACTAAGAAAGATGTACCAAGACTTTATGAATTGTACGCGGATGAAGAGATTACGTACTATATGGAAAATCTGTTTCCTGATGTTGCTCAGGAGATAGAGTATACAGAAAATTATATTAAGAATGTATATGAGTTTTACGGTTATGGAATGTGGCTTATCACCCTTAAAGACAGTGGGCTTGTGATAGGGCGTGCAGGACTTGAGTGCAAAGAAGGCTTTGATGGCTTGGAACTTGGTTTTATGCTTGGGAAGGATTTTCAGGGGTATGGATATGCTTATGAGGCATGCAGCTCGATAATAAAGTATGGTGTAGAAGAACTTGGAATTAAGGATTACTGTGCGGTAGTCCACCGGAACAATAAAAAGTCGATAAAACTGTGTGAAAAGCTTGGACTTAGTTGTGATAAAGAAATGGAGGATAACTGGCTTATGTATACATCAAAAAAGACAGTATTATGCATGGGAAAGCCATAATTAGCGCACTTTTGGCGCAATGAAACGCTCGTTTCAGACAAAATATTAAAATAAAAGTTAAAAAAATATAAAAAACCATTTGACAAATGAAATGCTAAATGATATTATGGGACTCGTAAGGCAAAGGTGCCATGGATAAGAATCCGTGGCACCTTTTTTGCGTTTATTTTATATGTCAAAATATGTGACATAAATTAATGCAATACAAAAGCGTCCGGGTGATGCAAGCAGCTTTTGTGTTAGCAATCGAAACACGAGGAGGAAACGTTATGACAGAAGAAATTATGAGTGCCGTTAACGGTCAAGTATTTGGAGTCTGGTTTTTAATAGGTGCCGCATTGGTATTCTGGATGCAGGCAGGTTTTGCAATGGTTGAAACAGGTTTTACCAGAGCAAAGAACGCAGGAAATATTATCATGAAGAATCTTATGGATTTCTGTATCGGTACCTGCACATTTATCTTAATTGGTTTTAGTTTGTTGCTTGGTGAAGATATGATGGGATTGATTGGAAAACCTGGTTTTGATATCTTTACAGCTTATGGGGATTTTGATTGGTCTAACTTCATATTTAACTTAGTATTCTGTGCAACAACAGCAACAATCGTATCGGGAGCTATGGCTGAGAGAACTAATTTCCTGGCATACTGTATTTATTCAGCAGTTATCTCAGGACTGATTTATCCGATTGAAGCTCACTGGATCTGGGGTGGCGGCTGGCTTTCACAGCTTGGATTCCATGATTTTGCAGGTTCTTGTGCAAT
>CAMENQ010000227.1 GCA_945928585.1 uncultured Roseburia sp.
GGCCACATCACACTTTCCTGCTCTTATTAAGTCACAGGCATAAGCAATGCTTATGGTTCCTGCTGCACAGGCATTTGCTACATTTGTAATTACGCCGCCTGCATTAAATTCATATGCCACCTGATTTGCTATGGCTGATATAGGCATCTTTGGCACATAGCTTTTATCCTCTCCGTTTTTGTAATATTCCTCAATGCTTGCCACACCGCCTACACAGCTTCCCATAATAACACTTACCCTGCTGCTTTCTTCATCACTTACGGTAAATGATGCATCTTTCATAGCTTCTCCTGCAGCCTTTACACAAAGCTTTGACACTCTGTCCATACTTTCTGCATTTTCACTGCATTCATCAAGTGTATCATCATTTACTTCTGCTGCCAGTGTTGCGTAGCAGTCCTTTGTATCTACTGTATGTGTATCCTTTATACCTGATACTCCTTTAAGGGCATTTGCCCATGTTTCCTCTACATTATTTCCAATAGCACAGATCATACCAAGACCTGTGATTACACAGCGGTTCTTATTCTCAGTCATTTCTAGTCCTTCTTTCCCTTTTTCTTTCCAAAACTTCTAAAAACACTCAAAATCCATAAGTACCGGAAGTACTAATGGTACTACCCATCAGCACTTCCCCACCTATTACCAAATCCTTAATTGTATTTGCAATTCCTAAAAGTAATAGCAAATACCCAAAGCGACAATCCAACATTTCGCAACCCAAAAAATCGCGAATGCGAATTTGTAAGCGTCACTGCCCGGCGGCGCTTTTTTATTTGTGTTCTGCTACATACTTAGCTAAGCTTGCAACATTAAAGAATGGCTCCTTGCCCACACCTGTCATAGACACGCCAAACTCCTTGTCGATAACTGCTATCATCTCAAGAGAGTCTATAGAGTCAAGACCTATACCATCTCCAAAAAGAGGTATATCGTTTGTAAGCATATCCGGCTCAATTCCAAGGTTTGCGCAAAGAAGCTCCTTAATTTTTTCTGCAATCTGAAGTTCCTGTTCGTTCATGACTAATTTTCCTTTCTGTATATAATTTTTTATTTTTATTTAAATGTTAAAATACAGTTTTTCTTTTTATTAAAGATAACTGCACATAACATTGTCAGCTTTTATTGTTTGTTTTTAACATATCTTCCATCTTTTGTCTGTACATTGCTGCTCCCTCCTTCATAATAACAGAAGGTCTTCCTGCTTTATGTACATCAAAATCCACCCTGTTTCCTACCAATATATTCTGTCTGTGAAATTTTCTGTAACCACCGCTTATGGCAATCGGTATAACAGGTGCATCGGTAAGTCTGGCAAGCATAAGAAATCCCGGCTGAAATTCTAACAGTGTACCGTCCTTAGACAGCTTTCCCTCAGGAAAAATAAGCACTGATTCGCCGTTTTCCAAAACCTTTTTTGCCTTATCTATCCATGAATTATCCATTTCTTCAAGGTTTACGGATATGTAACGCAGGTTTTTGAAAAAAATATTTATCGTTTTCTTATCATACCATTTTGATGTCACAAGAACATGCATTTTAATCCTGTGAAGTGCCTGCGGTACGAAAGAGCCGTCCTTATGACAGGTATGATTTGCTATCAGTATGCATGGAGACTTAAGCATTTTCCTGTCTGCACCTTCCATATATGTTATCTTTGGGCGGTATAAAATCCAAGTAAACAGTGTCCATATCTTATATGCTATATGTATGACAATGGATAAAATACTATGTCCTGTTTTCTTTAAAATATCCTTCATAGCCTATGACTCCAAAAAACTTTGTAATTCATCAAAATGTTTTTCCATAACTGAGTATCCATGATGGTAAAATTCATTTACCTTTTCCATGTCATTCTCAAAATGTCCTATTTTTAAGCCCTCAGGTCTTATGATAAATGCTTTTCCCTTTTTCTGAAGGCTTTTAAGCCCCTTAAGCTGCTTTGCATACATAGACTTTCTGTTTAGCATAGCTTCTACTATCTTCGGATACTTTGAGCGGTAGCAGATATTTAAAAGTAACTTAAACTTACTGTAATCTGTAGGCTGGTCGGTTTCATCCCTTGTCATTACTACCACAATCTTATCACATCCCTTTTCCAATGCCCGCTTGTAAGGAACGGAATCAAGAACACTTCCGTCAAGATAATGATAACCGTCTATCTCTGTAGGCTGGCATATAAGCGGAACTGACATGGATGCCTTGCATATCTGTAATACTCTTTCTTTTGTATCATCAGGCGCAAGATATTGTGGTTCTCCTGTTTCACAGTTTGCCACTACAAATTCGCTTTCTATATTTGAATTCAAAAAAGCATCAAAGTCCATAGGAATCTGGTTATATGAATAATCAAAAACCATCTTATCCAAATCAAGCATCTTTTTACTCTGCTTAAACTGTCCCAGTCCGTAATATGGCTCTGCATTTTCGTGGGTAATAACCTTGCGTGTCCTGCCCTTCTGCCCTGCAATAAAGTTTACTCCATTACCGGAACCGGCTGATACACCTATAACATATGGAAATGATATCTGCTTATCTAACAGGTAATCCAATACTCCGGCTGTAAATATGCCTCGAAAGGAGCCTCCCTCTAAAACAAGTCCTATCTTTTTCACAATAAACCTCCAGCAATATAATGCTGTAATATCAATGTGTTCTGGCTGCAGCATCATATTTAATGTATAATTAATATTGTTTTATTCGGACAAATGTTGCTTTTTTGCCCAAATTTGTTATAATTATATTAGATTAAATAAAAAGCGTCAATGGACAATTTTTTTCCATTTTGTTACCTTTTCGACTAATTTTTTACATATGGGAGGGGCTAATAATGAGTGAAACTAATAAGCGTGTAGCCAATACAAAAAAAGCCATACAGGATTCACTGCTTTTTTTACTTGAAAGCAAGCCTAAAAATAAAATTTCCATAAAGGAGCTGTCTGAAACTGCAGGTGTTAACAGAAAAACCTTCTATGCCCATTACAGCTGTGTGGAAGATGTGCTTTTGGAGATGGAGGATGAAATTGTTACAAATATATCTGATTTTGTAAAAAGCTGCGTTATGGAAGAATATGGACTAAATCCATATCTTTTCATACAGTATGTTCATACAATATATTCCAGCAATCCTGCTTTCTTTGAAACTCTTACTTCCAAAAGAAACTACCACTATATAGCTGAGAAAATCAAGCATGTTTTCAAAGAGCAGATAATGGAGACCTTAGAAATTCCTGAGGATAAGCTTCTTGAAACTGATTTTCAGATTGAATTTTTCTTAAGCGGTATCACCTCTGTTTATGTAGAATGGCAGAAACTTGGAAAGCCTTGTTCATTTGAAAAGGTTTCTGAAATTCTTATAAATACATCAATTGATGATATTAAAAATGCAGCAATTACAGGAAATTTCCCCACCTAAACAAAGCGCCGCAGGTTGCGGCGCTTACACATTCCAGTAAACAGATTACATAATTGGAACTTCTCTTTTATCTACAGATGTGGAAAATACTATTTGTGTTTTCGTTCTGCCAAACTGCTGCAGCTCATTTATAAAATGGTCAAGCTGTGCCGTTGTCTCAAAGTACGTTTCTATCAGCATAGAATAATCTCCTGTTACACAATTACATTCCACAGCATTTGGCACTGACTGTATAAAAGGATAGAACACAGGCTTTTCTTTTGGGTCTACCTCCAAATTAATAAATGCCTTTATATGGTAATTTAACAGAAGCGGATTTACTTTGGCATGATAACCGGTAATAATGCCTTCCTTCTCCAGATTTTCAAGACGTGCCGAAACTGACGGTGAGGACATAAAAACCTCTGACGCAATCTCCTTTAAGGGAGTTCTGGCATTTTTCTGCAAAATACTTATTATCTTCTTATCTACTTCATCTAAATGTCGCATATCTTTTCCTCTTTTCAACAAAACTTTAATATGTAGCTTTCCCTCTTCTGCCACAACAACACAGGCTGCAACTAATATATCTTATACATTTTATTCAGCATATCATTTTAACAAATTAATGTAAACCTAATTTTTTAAAGTTATCTGCTTTTTTTATTTATTTTTTTAGTCTGACTCATGTGATTATTACATCATTTTCGGTTATTTGCCTAAACTATTTACATTGTGGAAATTTTCTGTTATTCTCACCCTAAATTTTAGATGTCTCTTTAAAGAGACAAATATTTGGATTTCCTGTAATTT
>CAMENQ010000228.1 GCA_945928585.1 uncultured Roseburia sp.
TAAAAAATAGGCTTCGCCTATTCAACTCCCCTGCCCCTCAATCTTGAGGGGTTTTCTTTTTGCTTCTTTTCCTTTATAATAGTCTTATGAATATACTACAAAATATTTTTAAAGACCATTATGAAGAAATGTTATATATTTTACATCCTCGTCAAGCTGTCATTGATAACGTTGACAAGATGATTAACTGTGGTGACCCATCTTTCGGTGGGGCAATGTATGCCTGTTCCAAATGCGGAAATCTGAAATTTGTTCCTTTCCGCTGCAAGAGCAGATTCTGTCCTACCTGTGGTGTCAAATACTGCCAGGACAGGTCTAATGCTATGGCTTTTAAACTTATTCAATGCACCCACCGTCACTGCGTTTTTACCATTGACGAGGAACTCCGCCACTTCTTTCTTGAGGATCGTTCTCTTTTGGATTGTTTGTTTAATGCTGTCCGCAGTGTTGTTCTTCGTATGTTTTATCAGATGAACAAATCAAAGAACTTTGTGCCAGGCTTTATCTGTGTTCTTCACACTTTCGGACGTCCTCTTGAATGGAATCCTCACATTCATTGCCTGATTACAGAAGGTGGTTTCTCTGATGATGGCTTTTGGCGTGTCGTTAAACATTTTAACTATACCCTTCTTCGCAAGTCTTTACAGACCGCTCTTCTTAACGAAATGGAAAAACATATCGGTCCTTCCTTTAAAAAGACAAAAGCTCTCATTTACAAAAAAGACTCTAATGGTTTCTATGTTTATGCCAAACCTAACCTTTGCGATACCCAGACTGTTGTTAAATACATCAGCCGTTACTTAGGACGTCCTGTGATTGCCTTAAGTCGTATCGATTCTTACAATGGGGAAAATGTTACTTTTCATTACAACCGTCACGAAGACAATGCCTTCGTTAAGAAAACCATACCTGCTTTGGATTTCATTTCTTTATTAATTCAGCATATACCGGAACCTCATTATAAAACGACCCGTTATTATGGTCTCTATGCCCGACATCGCGATAATGATAAAAAGCTCAGAAAAGCCATACATCAATCTAAGCACAAGTTCATTCTGAGTTTTTCAAAATGGCGCAATAACATAGCTGCCTCTTTTGGTTATGATCCGTTATGTTGTTCCAAATGCAAAGCCACTATGACTCTGACGGATCTGTATTATAAGCACGAGCGAGTTTTTCTGGAAGAAATGTACAAAAGGTCCATGTCTAAATTCAAATGCCGTTCTGCTTGATTTTTCTTCCAATCTGCTTCATACTGTTTCTATCAGCAGATTGGAGGTGAATACAAACATGGATGCTAAAACTCTTGAGGAACTTCGTAACAAATACATTCAAAACCCACCAGAGGGGATGACTGGAAAACTCGTTAAGAACATGTCTGATTCAGACCTTTTGGACATGCACTATTTTCTAACCGAAGATGACGACTGGGATGGTGATGAACCGGAAGAAGGTTTCTATATTGACCTCTTTCAGTAATCGCCCTGTTTTTGTGCCCGCTTTTATGCGGGCATTTTTATAATAGATTCCTCCGGCAGGAGGAATTTCCTATTATATAAAAAAGCGCCGCACGGCAGCGGCGCTTATAAATTCGCATTCGCGAATTTTTTGTTGCGCTATTTTACACTGTTGCTTTAGGAATTTCCTATTAAATAAAAAATGACACAAAAAATGAGGCTGTCCAGTTATATGATATCTCCTAAGCAGATTTTGTTTATTTACATTATTTGCTTAGGAGGTATCATATTACACAATAGACAGCCTCATTTTTTAATTGTATCCTCGATTGTTTGCACTAATAAATTACCTGATTTTTTCCATTATCTCTCTTATTTTCAATGCAGATGTATTTTTTTCATCACAAATGTTATGACATCTTGATACGAGTGATACCGGGCGGATTCGAACCGCCAACTTCAGTTTTCAAACCTATGCCCTTCCAACGGCTACAGCATCTTAATATTTCTAATCTCTGAACGTGCGAAGTGCCTCGATTGTCCTTGTTATAAGCTCGTCCAGTTCCCATCCGAGCATTTCTGCTCCATTTTCAATAACCTCTCTTGAGCATCCTGCAGCGAAATTCTTACTTTTATATTTTTTCTTTACAGATTTCAATTCCAAATCCTGAACACTTTTTGACGGTCGCATAATAGCCACTGCACCTATAAGACCTGTCAGTTCATCCACCGCATATAAAATCTTTTCCATCTCATGCTCCGGCTTGATGTCTACCGTAATATTATAACCATGACTTGCCGTTGCGTGAATAATTCTCTCGTCAACACCCCTTTCTCTCATTATCTCCTGCTCCTTAACACAATGTTCTTCCGGATACATCTCAAAATCAAGGTCATGCAGCAGACCTACTATACCCCAAAACTCTGCTTCCTCTCCATAGCCTAATTGTTCGGCGAAATATTTCATCGTCTGCTCTACAATCTGAGCATGTTCTAAATGAAATTCCTCTTTATTAAACTCTGTCAATAAATCCCACGCTTCTTCTCTTGTCATGCTTATATACATCCCTTTCTTATATTATGCCAATATAATCTTTCAATTATTTCCCGCTGTTTTTCTATATTAATATAAATATATAAAAACAGTATTTTCCTAGCATTTTTGTATGAATTATGTATCAGATTATATCACTTAAAAGAAAACATGTCCAGTAATCCGGTTATACATAAAATTTTGATTTCGTTATAGTCTAAAGCTATAATACAGATTACTTTCTTATTGTTTTTCTAATATCCACTTCTGATTATTTCCCATAACATATCTCCACTGAAAAATCACAGCATTATCTTCTCCCGACCAATCCTTTATATCTATAGCCTTTCCGCTGTTTGATGCTACTATTCTGAAGTTTCCGGCATCAGCCGGAAGTATTGCGAACCTTTGGTTTATTTTATCATTATAATAGGAAGTCGTTATTATTCCGCCATTTGCATATGAGCAGCCTGCTACGGTCATAGCCATGCCTGTAGCTTTATTTTCCAGCTTGTATTCTCCACCTCCTACATATGTAATCTTCCACCATTGACTCTCTTCATTACTCTTTTTCCGCTGACACAAATTTCCGTTGCCATCAACCGACAATACTTTTCCTGTATGGACTGATACTATTCTGTAGCTTCCTTCGGCAATATTTTCTGCCACATCATTACATGATTTTACCGCTGTATTTCCCATATATGTAAGCGACCCCCAGCCCGGCTGGTCATATGTAGTTGCGTGACCTCCGGAAACGGCACCATACTCATATCCGATTATTTCAAGTCTTTTGGTTATGTTAGGTGCAGAAAGTCCCATTCTCCCTACATAATGATTATATATCATACTCCATATAGGCCTTACTTCTCCTCTGCCGGCTTCTGATATTACATACTGCTGCTTCACATCACCTTTTGTGCCTGAACCCCATTCATATTCGGAAAATATTACTTTATCTCCATTATTATATTTTGCTATGTATTCTGCTGCCTTTAAAAGCCTGTTACCAGCCATTCCATACAGGTCATCTCCCTGACTCCATGCCATCTCACAAATGCATGCCATAAGTCCAAGACCAAGGTTGCTATGTCCCTGATCTCTGCCTGATTCCTGCCATTGGGCAGTGCCATCCTCATACACATATGGTATTGCATTATACAAAGAACCGTTCCCCAAACCTGACTGATAGTACTCTACTGCTTTATTGTATATATCCTTCCTGTCACAAAAAATTCCTATTGCCATAGCTGAGGCCATATTGCATAAATCCCAGTTTGCCCAGTAATTACTTATATATGCATCATTGTGGTCTCTTCCATACTGATTTCCAAACAGAAACCTTTCATTTAAGGGATAATAAAACACGTTTAAAAGCATATTTTCCATCTGTTCTATCTTAAAATCCGGATGGTCACGCATTAGCTCTGAGACATTTGCAAGCTGATAACCAAAAAGACCTGACGCAAGATACCTATCCGCATTTCCTGTTACTTCCTTTAATGTTGCTGACCAACTGTTTAATATCCTGCATGCAGTCTGTCCATATGCTTCATCACCGCTTATTTTCCAAATTAATGCACACTGATATGCTCTTGCCACATCAATATAAAGTCTTGATACATTGTCACCTGCTCCTCCCCTTACAACAGTTTCCACTGCACGTGGTGTCCAGTCTGTGCCTGAAA
>CAMENQ010000229.1 GCA_945928585.1 uncultured Roseburia sp.
TTTTATACTGCTCACCATTTCTTTTATTCCTTTTATGACCTTTAGAAAAGAGGCAAAAACTGTAAAAAACTGCAAGAAGTAAGTTTATCTTTCTTTCTTGCAGTTTTTATGGTATTATGGAGCAAAGAAGTAAAGGAGAGAGGAATTATTTTATGTCAGATAACAGAGAGAAATTTGGGTCGCGTCTTGGTTTTATCCTCGTTTCAGCAGGATGCGCCATAGGTCTTGGAAATGTGTGGAAATTTCCATATATGTGTGGAAAAAACGGAGGAGCTGCATTTATTTTAATATATCTTGTGTTCCTCGTAGCAATGGGACTACCGATTATGGTATGCGAATTTTCAGTTGGAAGGGCAAGCAGACAGAGCGTTGCATCATCGTTTAAAGTTTTGGAGCCTAAGGGCTCACGATGGCATGGGTACAGTTATATCGGCATGTTAGGCAATTATCTGCTTCTTATGTTTTATACAGCTGTGGCAGGGTGGATGATGTATTACTGCTTCAGAATGTTTTCGGGTGAATTCAGTAAAGAATCAATAGACGCAGCAATCATAAGCGAAAAATATAATCAGATGCTTGAGTCACCTAAGAATATGATGTTCTGGACAATAACAGTGCTTATTCTTGCATCTGGTATATGCATACTCGGTGTACAAAAGGGAATTGAAAAGATAACAAAAGTGATGATGATGTTCCTTCTTGCACTTATAATTGTGCTTGCTGTACATTCGGTTTTACTTCTGGGGGCAGGTGAAGGTGTGAAATTCTATTTGGTACCTGACTTTAAGGCTATGGCTGAAATAGGTGTGGGAAATGTTGTGTTTGCAGCAATGTCTCAGGCATTTTTTACACTTAGTATAGGTATGGGTTCCATGGCTATTTTTGGAAGTTATATGGATAAAAAGCGTTCAATTATGGGAGAGACTGTAAGTATCACCGTACTTGATACATTTGTGGCACTTATGGCAGGAATTATTGTTATTCCGGCATGTTTTGCATATGGGATACAGCCTGATGCAGGACCATCACTTATATTTATTACACTCCCTACAGTTTTTGGTAAGCTGGCCGGAGGACAGATATGGGGCGGATTGTTTTTCATGTTTTTGACATTTGCGGCGCTTTCAACGGTGCTTGCTGTGTTCGAAAATGTTGTTTCTTTCGGAATGGATTTGTGGAAATGGAGCAGGAAGAAAGCTGTGGCAGTAAATATTGTTGCTGTGGCAGTATTATCAGTACCATGTGTTCTCGGATTTAATGTGTGGTCAGACATACAGCCGCTCGGAGATGGAAGTACAATAATGGACCTTGAAGATTTTATTGTGTCAAACAATGTATTGCCACTGGGTTCACTTTTGTATCTGATGTTTTGTACCAGACGTTATGGATGGGGCTGGGATAATTTTGTGAAAGAAGCAAATACAGGAACGGGTATGCGTTTTCCGGTATGGCTTAGAAAGTATATGACATATGTGCTTCCGATAATCGTAGTAGTGATTTATCTTAAGGGATATTACGATCTGTTTTCAGATAAGGGTACACCGGTGCTTGTATTTTGGATGACGTTGGCAGTGCTGTTTCTTGGACTTATAATGTGGTTTTCAATGTCGAAAAAACGCAAATAAGATAAGCATAGTTGAGGCTATGTAAGGGATAAATTACTTGTAAAATCAGGAAATATATTTTATAATTGTGACAGATAAAATAGATAAGTTAAAAAATAAATACGGAGGATATAATATGAGTACTTATTATGGAATAACAGATATCCCATGCGAAAGCATGAGTGAAGATTCATTAGGTGTAGGAAAATACATTAAAGGATTAGAAGAATTTATTAAAAAATGTCCTACACCTATGTCAATTGCATTACAAGGTGACTGGGGAACCGGAAAAACTTCTTTCCTGCAATCTATGAATACAGATTTTTCTAATGAGGATAACATAATTACCATTTATTTTAATACATGGCAATATTCTCAGTTTAATATGTCTGACAGTTTATATGCATCATTTATCAATAATATTGCAGATCAAATTAAGCCATATGCCAGCAACAGTTCAAAGATTGATGCCATAAAAGGCAGCATTGGAAAAATAATAACCACAGCGGCTAAAAATGTAATAAAGACTACCACATCCATTGATGTTGATGAATATCAGGCAAAGCTTATGAATAAAGAGGAAGAAAAAACTAAGACTATATCTAATATGAAAAAGCAGTTTGCAGAAATGGTAGAGGATGCTCTTTCAGAAAAAGATAAAACTGAGGGCAGGCTTGTTATTTTTATCGATGACCTTGACAGATTAAATCCTGAGATTGCTGTTGAATTATTGGAGATTATGAAGCTGTTTATGGATGTAAAAAGATGTATTTATGTTCTTGCCATTGATTATGAAGTAGTAGTAAGTGGTGTCAGAAAGAAATTTGGCAGCAATATGTCAGAGGATAAATGCCGAAGCTTTTTTGATAAAATAATTCAACTTCCATTTAAAATGCCTGTAGATTCATATAATATATCAAAAATGATACAGGAAGTGCTGGGAAGTAATATGAATACATATATAAAGCCAATCAGCAATTTGGTAAAAAGGACACTGGGTGCAAATCCAAGAACATTTAAAAGACTTGCAAATTCCTATTTTTTATTAATGACTGTTGACCAATTTCAGAATAGTGAAGAACGGCTTATGGATGAATGTCGTTCCGCATTGTTATTTGTCAGTCTTGTAATTCAAATGTATGCACCGGAGGTTTATTCAAAGCTTATTTCATGCGGCTCTGCTTCAGAGTTAAAAGATTTTTTTAGTAATTTGAACGATTCTGAAGAAAATGATGAAGAACTGGATGCAAAGGATTTTGAAACATTGGAGCTTGTAGAAGAAACATTAAAAGAGATTAGCAAATTGAGTGAAAATGGCTCAGAAAATATTGATGAACTATTTATTAGTGTCCTTAATCTCTCATCAATTACAAATGTTCCAAAATCTAAAAATGATGTGGTTCCTAAGGACAGACAAAAAGCAATAAAAATTACGAAGATAAAAATAAATGATGTTGAGTATATGGTAAAAAATCCAACTGCTGCTCAAATGAAAACATATGAGATTATTCTTAAGGAAAATATGTCAAAATTGGATTCTTTTATGAATACATATACACGTATACTTACCTATGATAAAGATGCATCTCTTGGATTTTTCCGTGCCCTCAAGACACTTGACATTATAAATGGAGATAAACAATTATACATTGGAACATCCAGCAGTACAAATGATAAAATGCTTTTTACAAAGTATTTATGTGAATTTATGGATATCACTAAAGGGTCTGTTTATTGGTACAATGAATTAGGAGAGGTTATTTTTAATTATTAAATAAAAATGGGGTTGTCTTCTGACAACCCCGTAACATTTTAAAACTAATTGTAGAGAAAACTTAAATGTGTTATAGTTTGTATATAAAAAATTATTTAATCGGAGGAACAGAAAATGCCATTTATTGATTCGAAAATTACATTACCTGTATCACAGGAAAAAAGAGATACCATAAAATCACAGCTTGGAAAGGCCGTATCAATATTAAACAAGCCTGAAAGCTTTCTGATGGTAGGAATTGAGGACAATTATGACCTTTATATGGGAGGAAAAAAGCTGGAAAAGGGAGCTTATGTTGAGGTGAGCTTATTTGGAAACGCTTCAAAAACAGCTTACGAAAATATGACAGCTGAAATATGCAGTCTTTATGAAAGAGAACTTGGGATACCGGGAAATTCAGTTTATGTAACATACCACGGTGTAAATGACTGGGGTTGGAACGGACAGAACTTTTAGTTTAGTGTACGCAGGGAAAGGAGAGAGCTATGATAAATCCCGCAACGGCAATGAAAATTATGAATGCAAAAAATAAATTTACAAACAATCATCCTAAGTTCGTGTCCTTTTTGAATAATGTATTTGCAACGGGAATACCTGAAGGAAGCATTATTGAAATAACAGTTACAAAACCGGGACAACCACCTGTTACTTCAAATATTATGGTAAAGCAGGAGGATTTGGAACTTATGGAAACATTGAAGGAGATGGGAAAATAGTAAAAAACTATGAAATTCATTAATATAATAAAAAATGATATGGTTTTAAGTGTGGCTCTTATACTTGCGATTCTTTCCATGTT
>CAMENQ010000230.1 GCA_945928585.1 uncultured Roseburia sp.
CTTTTAGAGAAATTTCCTTTTGACATATCATTAAGAAGTTTTATTATACTATGGTATTTATGCAGATGGACAGTAATTATGTCGGTATGTATGATAATAATGTGTATATCATGTATGTCTAAAAATATACTGTCGTCAATGTGGATAACAATAGGAGTGTTAGGAATACCGGCATTTCTTACATATATTGAAGTACCATTTGTTAAATATATTTCAGTTCTTGAACCGATGTGGCTTATGAAGGTGTGGCTGAATAACAGTCCTGATAATCTGACATCATATTTGCCAATGATTATAATGTGGATTATAGGAGTAATATCATTTATGATGTGCAGAAAGTATTACCGATACAAAAATACTTAAAAGGTTAAGCAGGAACAGGGTTAATTTAATTAAGAATCTAAGGATTTGGATTGGAGTATTATAGTGGAATTAGAATTTAAGGAATTAACAAAAAAATATGGAGAAAATCTGGCACTGGATGGATTTACCACAACTTTGGAAAATGGAGTATATGGACTGCTGGGACCAAATGGTGCAGGAAAAAGTACACTTATGAACCTGATAACTGATAATATAAAGAGAACTTCCGGTTCTATATTATATAATGGGAAGGATATATTGGAGTTGGGGGCGAAATTCAGACAGAAACTTGGATATATGCCGCAACAGCAGGGAATCTATGGAAATATGACAGCCAAAGAATTTCTAATGTATATGTCATCTGTAAAAGGTGTAAAGAGAAGTGATGCAAAAAAACATATAGAACAGCTTCTTGAAATAGTTAATCTGTCTGATGTAGCAGGAAAAAAACTGGCTGAATTTTCCGGAGGAATGAAACAGAGAGTAATGCTTGCACAGGCTGTAATGAATGAGCCGGAGGTTATTATATTGGATGAACCTACGGCAGGACTTGACCCAAAGGAACGTATCAGAATGAGAGATTTTATAAAGGAACTGTCAGAAAATAAGATAGTGCTTCTTGCTACTCATGTGGTGAGTGATATAGAGAAAATCTCCAAGGAGATACTGCTTATGAAAAAAGGTTCTCTTGTTCAAAAGGGGACACCTGAAAATCTGATAAAAAATGTATGGCAAAAGTCAGATAAATCTAAAACAATAGAGCAGATGGATTTGGAGGATGTGTATATGTTTTATCTTGATGATAACGAAAACTAAATATCAAGAATAAAATTAGCACTGCAAAATAATTTATAACCTAAACTTTCTAAAATAAAAAAAGTATAAATTTTCCAGTTGAATGGTTGTAATACAGGCGGATTTGATGTAAAGTGAAACAGTGTTAAAAAATTTTAAGGAGGATAAAGGCGGATGCTGGAGTTAAAAAACATAAAAAAAGATTATCTGGCAGGCGAGAACACTGTACACGCCTTAAAAGGTATAGACCTTAAGTTTCGCAGAAGTGAATTTGTTTCTATACTGGGACCATCAGGCTGTGGAAAAACTACCATGTTAAACATAATAGGTGGTCTGGACCAGTATTCAGACGGAGATTTGGTTATAAATGGAAAATCTACAAAGGATTTTAAGGACAGAGACTGGGATGCATACAGAAACCACTCTATTGGTTTTGTATTCCAAAGCTACAATCTTATACCACATCAGACAGTTTTACAAAATGTAGAGCTGGCGCTTACACTTTCCGGTGTATCAAAATCCGAGAGAAAGGAAAGAGCAAAAAAGGCACTTGAGGAGGTTGGACTTGGAAATCAGCTTCATAAAAAGCCTAGTGAAATGTCAGGCGGACAGATGCAGAGAGTGGCTATAGCAAGAGCATTGGTAAATAATCCGGACATCATTCTTGCGGATGAGCCTACAGGTGCACTTGATACAGAAACAAGCGTACAGGTAATGGAGATACTTAAGAAAATATCCGGTGACAGACTTATTATTATGGTTACACATAACCCTGAACTTGCAGAAAATTACTCATCACGTATTATCCGTATGCTGGACGGTGAAGTGAAAAATGATTCCATGCCACTTACGGAAGAGGAAATAAAAGCAGAGCAGGCGAGAGATAAGGAAGAACTGGAAAAAGCAAAAAAATCAAAGAAGGTTAAGAAACCATCTATGTCATTTGCTACTTCATTTGGACTTTCACTTAAAAACCTGTTTACAAAGAAAGGAAGAACCACCCTTACGGCTTTTGCAGGAAGTATCGGTATTATAGGCATAGCGCTTATTCTTTCTATTTCACAGGGACTTACGGCGTACATAGATATGGTTCAGGAGGATACACTTTCATCATATCCATTGACAATAGAGTCCCAGAATATTGACCTTACAACTCTTATGGAAACCTTTATGAATATACATAATGACGATATAGATCATGATAAGGATGCAATATACAAAAGAAAAGCCATTGAAAATATAGTAAATGCCCTTGCAAATCTGGAGGTACAGGAAAATGATTTAAAATCATTTAAAGAGCATATAGAAAAAGAAATGGCTAAAGAAGGCTCAGAACTAAATGAGGCGGTGAATGGAATTCAGTATTCATACAGCCTGAATCCGTTAGTTTACACGAAAAACATAGATGGAAATATTATTAAGTCAGATGCGACAGAGTTGCTTACAAATTTAATAACAGAATATATGGGAATGGATATGTCTGTCATGACCAATATGGCATCGACAGGTAATTCTGCTACATCTTCACTTATGTCAATGTCTACAATGGGTATGAATACCAATATGTGGCAGGAAATGCTTACAGGCAAGGATGGAGACCTGATAAATGAACTGTTGAAAAGACAGTATGATGTAATATACGGTTCATGGCCAAACAGCTATGACGAAATAGTTCTTGTGGTTGATGAGAATAATGAACTCGATGACCTTACATTATATGCACTCGGACTTTTACCGGAAGAAAGAATAGATGCCATTATGGAAGCAGCCATGAATGGTACGGAATTAGAAGAAACAGATGACACATGGTCATATGAAGATTTATGCGGAATGGAATTTAAGGTTGTTCTTAATTCTGACTGCTATATATATGATGAGGCAACAGGCTTTTACACAGACCTGAGAGACACGGAAGCAGGTCTTCAGTACCTTTATGACAATGCATTAAAATTAAAAGTTACAGGTATTATAAGAAAGAGCGAAGATGCAGAGGCAACCATGCTTTCAGGGGCTATAGGGTACACCTCTGACCTTACGAAATACATAGTGGAGCATTCAAAAGAAGCTCAGGTTATAGAGGCTCAGCTTAATAACAAAGAAACTGATATTATTACAGGACTTCCGTTTAAGGACAATGGAGGAAGCGTATCAGATGAGGAGAAACAGGCAAAACTAAAGGAATATATATCAGAATTAAATGAAGCAGGAAAGGCTTCTGCCTATATAAGCATAATGAGTATTCCATCTGATGAACAGCTTAATACTTCAACAGATCAAATGATGGCTACACTTACAGTGGCAGATATGAAAGCCAGCATGATACAGGCACTTTCAGAACAGATGGGTATGGGTCAGGAAGAAATATCATCATATATAGATGCAATGACAGACGATGAACTTACGGCCATGTTTACCAATCTGGTAAAGGAGCAGATAAGAACACAGTATGCAGAGCAGGTCAAACAACAGCTTTCCTCAATGAGTGATGCAGAGCTTGCATATGCACTTGACTCAAGCATAGATACTTATACAACCGAACAGTGCGCACTTTATTATGACAGCATAATGGAATTTTCAGACAGCACATATGAAGACAACCTTTTAAAGCTTGGTTATATAGATTTGGAAAATCCGTCAGCCATAAACTTCTATGCTTCATCCTTTGCAAATAAGGATGTCATTGAAGAAGCAATAGCAGATTACAATGATAATGTAGATGAAATCAATCAGATAAAATACACGGACTATGTAGGTCTGATGATGTCATCAGTAACATCTATCATTAATGCCATTACATATGTGCTTATCGGCTTTGTGGCTATTTCACTTATTGTATCTTCTATAATGATAGGAGTAATAACACTTATATCAGTACAGGAAAGAACAAAGGAAATCGGTATATTACGTGCCATAGGTGCATCAAAGCACAATGTATCAAGTATGTTTAATGCAGAAACCATTATTATAGGCTTCTGTTCAGGACTTTTAGGTATTAT